>JACZKR010000033.1 GCA_014859945.1 Paracoccaceae bacterium
CTATACGGGCGCATCCACGGCTCCGGGGCGACTCGGAATCGTCGGTTTGTCATTGATCCGCCAGGTCCACGGTGACCCTCACCACAGGGGGCCGTCTGGCGATTGTGAAAAGGAAAAGGCGCATGACCGCCAAGGAACTGACTGGGAAAACCCCGGATCAACTGCGTGACAGCCTTGTCGCGCTCAAGAAGGAAGCGTTCAACCTGCGCTTCCAGCAGGCGACGAACCAGCTGGAAAACACCGCCCGCGTGAAGGCCGTCCGCAAGGAAGTGGCCCGCATCAAGACGGTGCTGAACGCCAAAGCCGCCGAAGCCGCGAAGTAAGAGGACCGACAAATGCCCAAGCGTATCCTGCAAGGTGTCGTCACCTCGGACAAGAACGAGCAGACCATCACCGTCCTCGTCGAGCGCCGCTTCAAGCACCCGCTGCTGCAGAAGACCGTCCGCAAGTCCAAGAAGTACCGGGCCCACGACGCCGAAAACAAATTCAAGGTCGGTGACACCGTTCGCATCGAAGAGTGCGCGCCGATTTCGAAGACCAAACGCTGGACGGTCGTCGTCGAGGCCTGAGGCCCCGGCGATCCGTCCCGTTGAACGAAACCCTGGGGCCGCCCGCATGACGGTCCCCAAAGGTCGGGAGTAAACCAATGATCCAGATGCAAACGAATCTGGATGTCGCTGACAACTCCGGCGCACGCCGGGTGCAGTGCATCAAGGTTCTGGGCGGTTCGCACCGCCGTTATGCTTCGGTCGGCGACATCATCGTGGTGTCGGTGAAGGAAGCGATTCCGAAGGGCCGCGTGAAGAAGGGTGACGTCCGCAAGGCCGTCGTCGTCCGCACCGCCAAGGAAGTCCGCCGTGAAGACGGCACCGCGATCCGTTTTGACCGTAACGCCGCCGTCATCCTGAACAACCAGGGCGAACCGGTCGGCACCCGTATCTTCGGGCCGGTCGTGCGCGAGCTGCGTGCCAAGAACTTCATGAAGATCATCTCGCTGGCGCCGGAGGTGCTGTGATGGCTGCGAAACTCCGCAAGGGCGACAAGGTCGTCGTGCTGGCCGGCAAGGACAAGGGCAAGCAGGGTGAAATCACCACTGTCATGCCCAAGGACAACAAGGCCGTGGTCGATGGCGTCAACGTCGCGATCCGTCACACCAAGCAGTCGCAGACCTCGCAGGGTGGCCGTCTGGCGAAAGCCATGCCGATCGACCTGTCGAACCTGGCGCTGATGGACAAGAACGGCAAGGCCACCCGCGTCGGCTTCCGCATGGAAGACGGCAAGAAGGTGCGTTTCGCCAAGACCACCGGGGAGGCGATCTGATGCTGGACGCAGCCACCTACACTCCGCGTCTGAAGGCGGAATATGTCGCCAAGATCCGCGCTGCTCTGAAAGAAGAGTTCGCGTACAAGAACGACATGATGATCCCGAAGCTCGACAAGATCGTGCTGAACATGGGAGTCGGCGAAGCGGTCAAGGACACCAAGAAGGTGAAGCAGGCCGCCGAAGATCTGGGTCAGATCGCCGGTCAGAAGGCTGTCATCACCCACGCCAAGAAGTCGATCGCCGGCTTCCGCGTGCGGGAACTGATGCCTCTGGGCTGCAAGGTCACCCTGCGCGGCGACCGGATGTATGAGTTCCTCGACCGTCTGATCAACGTGGCTCTGCCCCGCGTCCGCGACTTCCGCGGCGTCAAGGGCAACTCGTTCGACGGCCGCGGCAACTACGCCATGGGCCTGAAGGAGCACATCGTGTTCCCCGAGATCAACTTCGACAAGGTCGATGAAGTTCTCGGCATGGACATCATCATCTGCACCACCGCGAAGACCGACGCCGAAGCCAAGGCGCTGTTGAAGCACTTCAACATGCCCTTCACGGCCTGAGCGCGAGGAACCTGAGATATGGCAAAGAAATCCATGGTGAACCGCGAAGTGAAGCGCGCCAAGCTTGTGAAGCAGCATGCTTCCAAGCGCGCCGCACTGAAGTCGGTGATCAACGACCAGTCGAAGCCGATTGAAGAGCGCTTCAAGGCGACTCAGAAACTGGCCCAGATGCCCCGCAACTCGTCCGCCACCCGGCTGCACAACCGCTGCCAGCTGACGGGCCGCCCGCATGCGTTCTATCGCAAGCTCAAACTCTCGCGGATCATGCTGCGTGAACTGGCCTCGTTCGGCCAGATCCCCGGTATGGTGAAGTCGAGCTGGTAAGGAGATCGCACGATGTCGATGAACGATCCTCTCGGCGATATGCTGACCCGCATCCGCAACGCGCAGCTGCGCGGCAAGTCCACCGTGGCTTCGCCGGCGTCCACCCTGCGTGCCCGCGTCCTGGACGTGCTGCTGTCGGAAGGCTACATCCGCGGCTATGAAAAAGTTGCCACGGCCAACGGCCAGGGCGAATTCGTGATCAGCCTGAAGTACTACGAAGGCACCCCCGTCATCCGCGAAGTCAAGCGTGTGTCGAAGCCGGGCCGCCGTGTGTACATGGGCGTCAAGGAAATCCCGTCGGTCCGCAACGGCCTTGGTGTTTCCATCATCTCCACGCCGAAAGGCGTGATGTCGGATGCAAACGCACGCGCAGCCAATGTTGGCGGCGAAGTGCTTTGCACCGTGTTCTGAGGAGGGGTCAATGTCTCGTATCGGCAGAAAACCCGTTGCCCTGACGAAAGGCGTTTCCGCCTCGCTGTCAGGCCAGACCATCGAGGTGAAGGGTCCGAAAGGCGCCCGCAAATTCACCGCAGGCGACGACGTGACGATCACCATCGAAGGCGAAACCGTGAAGGTGACCCCCCGTGGCCTGTCGAAGCGCGCCCGTCAGCAGTGGGGCATGACCCGCTCGATGATCCAGAACCTTGTGGACGGTGTCACCACCGGCTTCAAGAAAGAGATGGAAATCCAGGGCGTCGGCTACCGCGCGGCCATGCAGGGCAATGTCCTGAAGCTGTCGCTGGGCTACAGCCATGAAGTCAACTTCGAGGTGCCGGCCGGTGTGACCGTCTCGACCCCGAAGCAGACTGAAATCGTTGTGGAAGGCATCGACCAGCAGGCCGTCGGCCAGGTCGCTGCGAACATCCGCGAGTGGCGTCAGCCCGAGCCCTACAAGGGCAAGGGTATCCGCTACAAGGGCGAGTTCGTCTTCCGCAAGGAAGGCAAGAAGAAGTAAGGGGCGCAAAAATGGCTTTGAACAAACGCGAGCTGTTCCTCAAGCGCCGCCTGCGCGTCCGGAACAAACTGAAGTCGATGGCCCATGGCCGTCTGCGCCTGTCGGTGCATCGTTCGTCCAAGAACATCTCGGTCCAGCTGATCGACGATGTGAAGGGCGTGACGGTTGCAGCCGCCTCGTCGCTGGAAAAGGATCTTGGCGTCATCGGCAAGAACAACGTCGAGGCGGCCGCCAAGGTCGGTTCGGCGATTGCCGAGCGTGCCAAGAAGGCCGGTGTGGAAGAGTGCTACTTCGACCGCGGCGGCTTCCTGTTCCACGGCAAGATCAAGGCGCTTGCCGACGCAGCCCGCGAAGGCGGACTGAAGTTCTGATGAGGCGGGCGGCACCCGTGCCGCCCCGATGATCCGGGTCCCCGGTCCGACCGGGGACACCAGGATTGGCTTGAACGGCGCAGACCGCGCCACCACGAAGGAATTGCCATATGGCAGAACGTGAGAACCGCCGGGAGCGCCGTGACGACCGTCGCGACAACCGCCCGGAAGAAACCCCGGAATTCGCCGACCGTCTGGTCGCGATCAACCGCGTCTCGAAAACCGTCAAGGGTGGCAAGCGCTTCGGCTTTGCAGCCTTGGTCGTGGTCGGTGACCAGCGCGGTCGCGTCGGCTTCGGCAAGGGCAAGGCCAAGGAAGTGCCGGAAGCGATCCGCAAGGCAACCGAGCAGGCCAAGCGCCAGATGATCCGCGTGCCGCTGCGTGATGGCCGCACCCTGCACCACGACATGGAAGGCCGCCACGGCGCCGGCAAGGTCGTGATGCGGACCGCCGTTGCGGGTACCGGCATCATCGCCGGCGGCCCGATGCGCGCCGTCTTCGAAATGCTGGGTCTGCAGGACGTTGTTGCGAAGTCGATCGGCTCGCAGAACCCCTACAACATGATCCGCGCGACCATCGACGGTCTGAAGCAGGAATCCTCGCCCCGTCAGGTTGCGGCTCGCCGCGGCAAGAAGGTCGCCGAGATCCTGAAGAAGCCCGAAGGCGAAGTGGTGGAGGCCTGAGACCCATGGCAAAGAAAACCATCGTCGTGAAGCAGGTGGCCTCGGCCGCCCGCCGCCCCGAAAAGCAGACCGCGACCCTGAAGGGCCTTGGCCTGAACAAGATGCACCGCACCCGTGAGCTGGAAGACACCCCGGCCGTCCGCGGCATGGTGAACAAGATCGCCCACCTGGTGCAGATCATCGAAGAACGCGGCTAAGGGACGGTGCGTGCCTGCACGCACACCAACCCGCCAAAGCGCGCCCCGGGGCAACCCGGGGCGTCTTTCATTGGACGGCCGCACGGGCGGCAACGGATCAGGAGAAAGCCATGGACACCGCCGACCAGAGGGCCGAGACCGATGAGGTTTTCGCGCGGCTGAGCCGCCGTTACATCCTGCCGGATTCCGCGCCGCTTGGGCTACAGTTTGTTCCGTCAGACGGGCCGTCCGACCGTGACGCCTTTGTCAAGGCGGCCGAGGCCCTGGGCTATGAAGCGATCTGGTTTCCCGGCGAGGATGAGGATGACGATGCTGCGGGCTATCTTGAGCTTGAGCGGGTCATCTCTCCGGTCACGGCCGATGAAATCTGGCGCCACGAAAGCCTGCTGACCGATCTGGCGCGCGTCCATGGCTTCATCGCTGACGGCTGGGGCTTTCTGGCCCCCTTGGAAGAAGTCGGCGAGGCATAAGGCAAAGAGACCGGCGCGGGCTTGATTGTGACGCGCAGCACCTCTATACGCCCCCGGTGGCCCTGCGCCACAGAATCAACAAGAAACGCCGCGTTGCCCGCATCCGTCGCAGGTATGGGTATTCCGGCCAAGGAGAGTGCGACATGAAACTTCACGAACTTCGTGACAACGACGGCGCGGCCCGCAAGCAGAAGCGCGTTGCGCGCGGCCCGGGCTCGGGCAAGGGCAAGACCGCCGGCCGTGGTATCAAGGGTCAGAAGTCCCGTTCGGGCGTGGCTCTGGGCGGCTACGAAGGCGGCCAGATGCCGCTGTACCGCCGCCTGCCGAAGCGCGGCTTCAACAAGCCCAACAAGCTGCATTACGCGGTCGTCAACCTGGGCCTGATCGAGAAGTTCATCGGTCTGGGCAAGCTGGACGCCAAGGCGGAAATCACCGAGGACGCGCTGGTTGCTGCCGGCCTGACCTCGAACAAGCGCGACGGCATCCGCGTTCTGGCCAAGGGCGAGATCAAGACTGCCGTCAAGCTGGTGGTCACCGGCGCTTCGGCTTCGGCGATCGAGGCTGTCAAGGCTGCGGGCGGTTCGCTGACCGTCGCGGTGGCTGCGGCCGAATAACGGGTTGTGAGCGGTCGCAAGACCGCTTACATCCTTCGGCAGTTTTCCCGCGCCGCCGACCGGAAAACGGTCAGGCGGCGCAGTCATGAAAGAGACCGGACATGGCATCTGCTGCAGAGCAAATGGCGGCGAACCTCTCGTGGGGCGCCCTTGCCAAAGCCACCGACCTGCGTAGCCGCATCTTCTTCACGCTTGGCCTGCTGATCGTATACCGCCTTGGAACCTACATTCCGGTGCCCGGAATCGACGGTCAGGCGCTGCGTCAGTTCATGGCAGATGCGGGGGCGGGGCTGGGCGGCATCCTGAACATGTTCACCGGCGGCGCGATCAGCCGGATGGGCATCTTTGCGCTTGGCATCATGCCTTATATCTCGGCCTCGATCATCGTGCAGCTTCTGGCCTCGATGATCCCGGCGCTTGAGCAGATGAAGAAAGAGGGCGAACAGGGCCGCAAGAAGATCAACCAGTACACCCGCTATGCAACGGTGGCGCTGGCGATCTTCCAGGGCTACGGCATCGCCATGTCGATCCAGGCCGGCGATCTGGCGCATAACCCGGGGCTGTATTTCACCGTTGCCTGCGTGGTGACGCTGGTCGGCGGCACCATGTTCCTGATGTGGCTGGGTGAGCAGATCACCGCGCGCGGCATCGGCAACGGCACCTCGCTGATCATCTTCGTGGGCATCGTGGCCGAAATCCCGGCAGCGCTAGCGCAGTTCTTCAGCCAGGGCCGCGCGGGCGTGATCTCGACCCCCGTCATCGTCGGTGTGCTGGTGATGGTGGTGCTGGTGATTGCTGCCGTGGTCTTCATGGAACGTGCGCTGCGCAAGATCCACATCCAGTATCCGCGCCGTCAGGTGGGAATGAAGATCTATGACGGCGGATCGTCTCACCTGCCGATCAAGGTCAACCCGGCGGGCGTCATTCCGGCGATCTTCGCGTCGTCGCTGCTGTTGCTGCCGACCACGGTCGCCACCTTCTCGGGCGCGCAGACCGGGCCGGTCATGTCGACCATCCTTGCCTATTTCGGGCCGGGGCAGCCGCTGTATCTGGCGTTCTTCGTCGCCATGATCGTGTTCTTCGCCTTCTTCTACACCTACAACGTGTCGTTCAAGGTCGATGACGTGGCCGAGAACCTGAAGAACCAAAACGGCTTCATTCCGGGCATCCGTCCCGGCCGGAAGACCGAGGAATACCTGCACTATGTCGTGACGCGGGTGCTGGTGCTGGGGTCGGGTTATCTGGCGCTGGTCTGCCTTCTGCCCGAAGTGCTGCGCAGCCAGCTGGCCATCCCGTTCTACTTCGGCGGCACCTCGGTGCTGATCGTGGTGTCGGTGACGATGGACACGATCAACCAGATCCAGTCGCATCTGCTGGCGCACCAGTATGAGGGGCTGATCGAGAAGTCGAACCTGCGCGGCAAGAAACGCACCGCGCCCAAGGCGCCCGCGCGCCGATAACGAACCGGAGGGACCATGCCGAACATCATCCTTCTTGGCCCCCCCGGTGCGGGCAAGGGCACCCAGGCCAAGCGGCTGGTGGACGAACGGTCGATGATCCAGCTTTCAACCGGCGACATGCTGCGCGAAGCCAAGTCGTCGGGCACGGCCATGGGCAACCGCGTGGCCGAAGTCATGGCGCGGGGCGAGCTGGTGACGGATGAGATCGTGATCGGCCTGATCGAAGAAAAGATCGGGCAGGGCGCGGGCGGCGGCTTCATTTTCGACGGCTTTCCCCGGACCCTGAAGCAGGCCGACGCACTGGCTGATCTTCTGGCGCGCACCGGCCAGACGCTGGATGCCGTGATCGAGATGCAGGTCGATGATGCGGCGCTTGTCGCCCGGATCACCGGCCGCTTCACCTGCGGCAACTGCGGTGAGGTCTATCACGACCAGACCCGGCCGACGAAAGCTGCCGGAACCTGCGATGTCTGCGGCAGCCATGACCTGAAGCGGCGGGCCGACGACAACGAAGACGCGCTGAAGACCCGGCTGATGGAATACTACAAGAAGACCTCGCCGCTGATCGGCTATTACTATGCCAAGGGCAAGTTGTCGGCGGTGGATGGCCTGGCGGCGATGGACGATGTCGCAGCAGCCATCGCGAAAGTTCTTGACAAACGTTGAGAATCTGGCCCGGCCCGCTTGACGGCCCGGTGGAAAGCCCCTAAAGCACGGCGTCCCGCGGCGGAATCGCCGTTTCAGGGTTTCCCTTCATCGGGAAGATCGTGTCCGGCCCTCCGGGGTTCGGGCGTTGTGAAAAAAGGTTCTGGCACGACGGAACCGCAGCGAAAGGAAGATGCGCGTGGCACGTATTGCTGGCGTCAACATCCCGACCCAAAAGCGCGTTCCTATCGCGCTGACCTACATCACCGGCATCGGTCCGCAATCGGCCGAAACCATCTGTGGCGCCCTGAACATCGACCGCGCCCGCCGCGTGAACGAGCTTTCGGATGCCGAAGTGCTGGCGATCCGCGAATACATCGACGCTAACTTCACCGTCGAGGGCGACCTGCGCCGTGAAGTCACGATGAACATCAAGCGCCTGATGGACCTTGGCTGCTACCGCGGCCTGCGTCACCGCAAGGGCCTGCCGGTCCGCGGTCAGCGCACCCACACCAATGCCCGCACCCGCAAGGGCCCGGCCAAGCCGATCGCCGGCAAGAAGAAGTAAGGGGAGCGCTGAAGAATGGCACGCGATACCAAATCCGCAGCGCGCACCAAGCGCAAGGAACGCAAGAACATCGCCGCTGGTGTGGCGCATGTGAACTCGTCGTTCAACAACACCAAGATCCTGATCTCGGACGTGCAGGGCAACGCGATCTCGTGGTCGTCGGCCGGCACCATGGGCTTCAAGGGTTCGCGCAAGTCGACGCCCTACGCTGCCCAGATGGCCGCTGAAGACGCCGGCCGCAAGGCGCAGGAACACGGCGTGAAGACGCTGGAAGTCGAAGTGCAGGGCCCCGGTTCGGGCCGTGAGTCGGCGCTGCGCGCGCTGGCCGCCGTCGGCTTCTCGATCACCTCGATCCGCGACGTGACGCCGCTGGCCCACAACGGCTGCCGTCCGCCGAAGCGCCGCCGCGTCTGAGCGCACACTTTTACGATCGGGCCATGCCACCGCGCATGGCCCGATTTCCGCATTCTGAACCTCGGGCGTCCCTGCTTTCTGGACATGGGCAGGCGACAAGAATGGAGGCGAAAGCATGATCCACAAGAACTGGCTGGAACTGATCAAGCCGGCGCAACTGGTCGTCAAGGCCGGCCCCGACGCCAGCCGCTCGGCCACCGTGATTGCCGAACCGCTGGAGCGGGGCTTCGGCCTGACGCTCGGCAACGCGCTGCGCCGCGTGCTGATGTCGTCGCTGCAGGGCGCTGCGATCACCTCGGTGCAGATCGACAACGTCCTGCATGAGTTTTCTTCGGTTGCCGGCGTGCGTGAAGACGTCACCGACATCGTGCTGAACCTCAAGGGCGTTTCGCTGAAGATGGATGTCGAGGGGCCGAAGCGCCTGTCGATCTCGGCCAAGGGGCCGGGCGTCGTGACCGCTGCCGAAATTTCCGAGACCAACGGGATCGAGGTTCTGAACAAGGACCATGTGATCTGCCACCTCGACGATGGCGCCGACGTTTACATGGAACTGACGGTCAACACCGGCAAGGGCTATGTCTCGGCCGACAAGAACCGTCCGGAAGATGCGCCCATCGGCCTGATCCCGATCGACGCGATCTATTCGCCGGTCAAGAAAGTGTCGTACGAAGTCACCCCCACCCGTGAGGGCCAGGTGCTGGATTATGACAAGCTGACGATGAAGGTGGAAACCGACGGCTCGCTGACGCCCGAAGACGCCGTGGCCTATGCCGCGCGCATCCTGCAGGACCAGCTGGCGATCTTCGTCAACTTCGAGGAACCCGAGTCGGCCAAGGCCGGCGAAGTGGACACCGGGCTGGAATTCAACCCGCTGCTGCTGAAGAAGGTGGACGAGCTGGAACTGTCGGTCCGTTCGGCCAACTGCCTGAAGAACGACAACATCGTCTATATCGGCGACCTGATCCAGAAAACCGAAGCCGAGATGCTGCGCACGCCGAACTTCGGCCGCAAGTCGCTGAACGAGATCAAGGAAGTGCTTTCGGGTATGGGCCTGCACCTTGGCATGGAAGTCGAGGACTGGCCGCCGGAAAACATCGAAGATCTGGCCAAGCGCTTCGAAGACCAGTTCTGAGGAATACCCCCCTTTCCCTCTTCAAAAAGGGGAAGGGGGCAGCTGAATGCCCGCCTCGTGCGGGGAACTCTGGGCAATCCCGCCCCAACGACGTCGGGTCAACGCAACCCGGCAACACAAAGCAAAACGCGATAGGAGACCACCATGCGTCACGCCCGCGGCTATCGCCGCCTGAACCGCACCCACGAACACCGCAAGGCGCTGTTTGCCAACATGGCCGGCTCGCTGATCGAGCATGAGCAGATCAAGACGACCCTGCCGAAGGCCAAGGAACTGCGCCCGATCATCGAAAAGCTGATCACGCTGGCCAAGCGCGGCGACCTGCACGCCCGCCGTCAGGCGGCCTCGCAGCTGAAGCAGGACATCCACGTTGCGCGCCTGTTCGACATCCTCGGCCCGCGCTACAAGGAACGTCAGGGTGGCTATGTCCGTATCCTGAAGGCCGGCTTCCGCTATGGCGATATGGCGCCGATGGCGATCATCGAATTCGTCGATCGTGACCCCAGCGCCAAGGGCGCGTCAGACCATGCCCGCAGCGCCGCCGAGGAAGCTGCCGAGGATTGATCCCGGCCCAAATGCCACCAATCTGAAGGAAAGCCCGCCTCTGGCGGGCTTTCTCTTTACCATTCAGGCAATTATGCGGCATTTTTAAGGCAGTCCTGCTGAATCTGCATGGACTCCGTCACTGCGCAATTTAAAGTTGTCCCAGAATCGGAAGGGTGTCCAAAAAGTCATGTCAGTGAAGTTCGGTCTGGATAGAGAGTTGCATCAGCTGTCGCTGTTGTCCCCCGGTGGTTACTCCATCGGGCTGCACATCCGCTTCACCTCGCCGCTTTTCATGTTCCAGACCTACGATCAGGCCTGGCTGGACCATTACACCGAGAACGGCTTTGTCTTGCGCGACCCGATGGTGGCCTGGGGCTTTTCAACCACCGGCACGATCCGGTGGAGCGACAAGTCCCTTCCCGATCCCTTCGGCCTTTTCGCCGAGGCCGCGCGCTATGGGCTGCACTACGGCGCCACCGTTGCCTGCGGCCCGATCAAGTCACGAACAATCGCCTCTTTCGGCCGTTCAGACCGGGAGTTCTCTGACAGTGAAATTGTGTCCGTCGCCGGTATCGTCGAGCGGATGCACAACATGACAGAGCCCCCCGAGGAACTGACCAAGGCACAGATCGAGGCGCTTCGCTGCATTGCCGGGGGGGACCGGATCGCGGCCGCAGCTGCCAAGCTGGGCATCTCGGAAAGTGCGCTGAAGGCGAGGATCACCTCGGCGCGAATCCGTCTGATGGCCAGAACAACGGCCGAGGCGATCCAGCGTGCGAAGGATTATCGCCTGATGTGACGTTCCCCCCCTGCAAGGTTTGACTGCCATCATACCAAGGGGGCTTACTATGATGACCACGACTCTTTCGTTCGCCAATCTGCACAACCATGGCGAGTTGTTCGCCAACATGCTGCGTGCAAGGCGAGAGCTTTTCATCGTCCACAACAAATGGAACCTGCCCGAAGCGATGGGCATGGAATACGACCAGTATGATACGCCTGCCAGCCGCTGGGTTGTCGTTCATGATGAAGAGGGCCGGGTTCTGGCCGGAAACCGGCTGACGCCGACGACCACGCGCTGCGGCATCTACAGCTACATGATCCGCGACGCGCAGCGGGGGCTTCTGGATACGATCCCAGACACGCTGCTGTATGAAGAGGCGCCTGTGGCCGAACATATCTGGGAAAGCTCGCGCCTGTTTGTCAGCCATGACGTGCCGGCCGCGATCCGCCGCCGGGTGCATGCACAGCTGATCTCGCAGCTGGGCGAAAGCGTGCGGGGGCTGGGGGCGACCCATTGCCTGACGCTTCTGGCCGCGACCTGGCCGCGGTGGGCCGACCGCGTTGGCGTGAAGATGAAGGCGATGGGCCCGGTGATGGAAATCGACGGGATCGAAAACCAGGTTGTGATGATGGATTTCTCGAACACGCTTCACTAAGGCGCCGCGGCCATGGCACATCTGCGCGGGGGGCTGCTCCCCCCGCAGATCGCCGGAGGCCGCATGTTCAGACCCGTCATCCTTGCGCTTTGTCTGGCGCTGCCGACTGTTTCGGCTGCGCAGACCGACGTTCCTGAAAGCGAAGGCCAGATCGCCCTGTCCTTTGCGCCGGTCG
This sequence comes from Paracoccaceae bacterium, assembly GCA_014859945.1. GTDB lineage: Bacteria > Pseudomonadota > Alphaproteobacteria > Rhodobacterales > Rhodobacteraceae > Fuscibacter. The sequence goes on from JACZKR010000033.1 coordinate 11,874, forward strand.
TCAAGGCCGCGGTGCCGGCGGTGGTCAACATCTATGCGACGCGGGTGGTCGAGGGGCATAACCCCTTTGCCGGCGATCCGTTCTTTGAACAGTTCTTCCGCGATTTCGGGGCAACCGCGCCACAGGTGCAGAATGCGCTCGGCTCAGGTGTGATCGTGACGGGCGATGGCTATGTCGTGTCGAACTGGCATGTCGTGGGGCAGGCAACCGAGATCCGCGTGGTGCTGGCCGACCGCCGTGAATTCCCCGCCCGGCTGGTTCTGGGCGATCAGGAAAGCGATCTGGCGGTGCTGAAGCTGGAAGGCGCGTCGGACCTGCCCGTGCTGCCCTTCCGCGACTCGGATGAGCTTGAGGTGGGCGATCTGGTTCTGGCGATCGGCAACCCCTTCGGCGTGGGGCAGACGGTGTCTTCGGGCATCATCTCGGGCCTGGCGCGGTCGGCCTTTCAGGTGGGCGACGGACGCGGCTACTTCGTGCAGACCGACGCGGCCATCAACCCCGGAAATTCGGGCGGGGCGCTGGTGGACATGGGCGGGCGGCTGGTGGGGATCAACACCGCCATCCTGACCCGGGGCGGCGGATCGAACGGCATCGGCTTTGCCATTCCGTCGAACCTTGTCATGGCGGTGGTGAAGCAGGCGCAGGACGGCGCCCAAAGGTTTCAGCGACCCTGGGCCGGGGTCACGGCGCAGCCTGTCGATGCCGATATGGCAAATGCTCTGGGCATGGCCATTCCGCGCGGCGTGGTGCTGACCGCGCTGCATCCCGAAAGCCCCTTCGCCAAGGCCGGCCTGCTGCCCGCCGATGTGGTTCTGGCGCTGAACGGGTATGAGACGAACAGCCCGCAAGAGATGATGTTCCGCATCAACACCATGGGCATCGGGGCGGCGGTCACCGTCACCTACCTGCACGACGGGGCTGAGACCGGGACTGAGCTGGAACTTGTGCCCGCGCCCGATGTGCCCGACCGGGAAGCCACGCCGGTTCCGGCCGGGCTTGCGCTGCAGGGCGCGGTGCTGGGGCGCATCAACCCGGCGGTCATAGCCGAGTTCGGCCTGCCCATAGGGGCCGAGGGCGTGGTGGTGCTGGAGGCCGCGGGTATCGCCGCGCAGGTCGGCGTGCAGCCCGGCGATGTGCTGCTGGCGTTGAACGGCGTATCGGTTGCCGCGCCGGCCGATGTGCTTGCCGTTCTGGGTGAGGGCGGCCGGCGTTGGGCGCTGGATGTGATCCGGCAGGGTCAGACGGTGCGGCTGCGCTTCCGCATCTGATCCAGCGGCAATCGGTGCCATGCGGCGCAGTTTTCCGGGCCTTCCACTGGCGCAGTTCGCGCCGGGGGCTTAAACTTGGCGCATGAGCGATCTTTTCGACACCGCGCCCTCTGCCGCGCCGCAGGCCCCGCGCCCGCTGGCCGACCGGCTGCGGCCGCGCGCGCTGTCCGAGGTGATCGGGCAGGCCCATGTGCTGGGCCCCGATGGCCCGCTGGGGGCGATGCTGGCGGCGCGGTCGCTGTCTTCGCTGATCCTCTGGGGCCCGCCGGGCGTGGGCAAGACCACCATCGCCCGGCTTCTGGCGGCGGAAACCGACCTGGCCTTTGTCCAGATCAGCGCCATCTTCACCGGCGTTCCCGACCTGCGGAAGGTGTTCGAAACCGCGAAAATCCGCCGCCAGAACGGGCAGGGCACCCTGCTGTTCGTCGATGAGATTCACCGCTTCAACAAGGCGCAGCAGGACGGCTTTCTGCCGCATATGGAGGATGGCACGATCCTGCTGGTCGGCGCCACGACCGAGAACCCGAGTTTCGAACTGAACGCGGCGCTTCTCAGCCGCGCGCAGGTCATCGTGCTGGAGCGTCTGACGCCGGCCGATCTGGAACGGCTTGCCCAGCGGGCCGAAAAGGAACTGGGCCGCGCGCTGCCGCTGACCGGCGAGGCGCGCGAGGCGATGATCGACATGGCCGACGGCGACGGCCGGGCGCTTCTGAACCTGATCGAGCAGGTGGCCGCCTGGCGGACCGACAAGTCACTTGACCGCGACGAGTTGGCCCGCCGTCTGATGCGCCGCGCGGCGCGCTATGACAAGTCGGGGGATGAACACTACAACCTGATCAGCGCCCTGCACAAATCGGTGCGGGGCAGCGACCCGGACGCCGCCCTTTACTGGTTCTGCCGGATGCTTGAGGGCGGGGAAGACCCCCGCTTTCTGGCCCGCCGCATCACCCGCATGTCGGTTGAGGATATCGGTCTGGCCGATCCGCAGGCGCAGGGCATCTGCCTTGAGGCCTGGAACACCTATGAGCGGCTGGGCAGCCCGGAAGGCGAACTCGCGCTGGCCAATGCCGTGGTCTATCTGGCTTTGGCGCCCAAATCGAACGCGATCTACACCGCCTACAAGGCGGCCCGGGCGGCGGCGCGCGAAACCGGCAGCCTGATGCCGCCAAAGCATATCCTGAACGCACCGACGCGGCTGATGAAGGACATCGGCTATGGCTCGGGCTATGCCTATGACCACGACGCCGAAGACGGCTTTTCGGGTCAGGACTATTTCCCCGAGGGCATGAAGCGCCCGGTCTGGTATCTTCCGCCCGAGCGCGGGTTTGAGCGTGAGCTGAAGAAGCGCGTCGAGTATTTTGCCAAGCTGCGCCAGAAACGGCAGGGCGGATAAGGTTTCTGGCCCGCCCGCGTTGACAATTTCGGCCCGCGTGCCCATGGAGACCGGATGCTGACAAATCTTCTTCATGTTGTCCTTGGCGGGGGCATTGGTGCCGGATTGCGCTATCTGACCAATGTCGGCGCGCTGCGGCTGTTCGGGCCGGGCTTTCCGGTTGCGACGCTTGTCGTGAACATCCTGGGCTCGTTCCTCATGGGGCTTCTGGTCGAACTTCTGGCGCAAAGGGGCGGGCAGCGGCTGGCGCCCTTTCTGATGACCGGGGTTCTGGGCGGGTTCACCACATTCTCGGCCTTCTCGCTGGACACCATGACGCTGTGGCAGCGCGGTGAGACGGTGCTGGCGCTGGTCTATGTGGGGATGTCGGTCGTTCTGTCGCTGGCGGCGATTGCGCTGGCCATGCATCTGTTCCGGGGGGCCTTCGCATGAGTGGCGTGAAACTGCTGACCGTGTCCGAGGATGAGGGCGAACAGCGGCTGGACAAGTGGTTCCGCCGCCGCTTTCCGCATGTGACGCAGGGGGCGGTGGAAAAGATGTGCCGCACGGGGCAGGTCCGGGTGGACAGCGCCCGCGCCAAGGCCAGCGACCGCGTGGCGCCGGGCATGGTCGTGCGCGTACCGCCGCTTCCCGATACCGAGGCGCCCAGCCGCCCGCGCGCGGGAGGCGTCAGCGCCGCGGATGAACGGATGATCCAGAACGCCGTCCTGTGGAAGGACGAACATATCATCGTCCTGAACAAGCCCGCCGGCCTGCCCTCGCAGGGCGGATCGGGGCAGGGCGACCGGCATGTCGATGGGCTGACCGAGGCGCTGAAGTTCGGCTACAAGGACCGGCCCAAGCTGGTTCACCGGCTGGACAAGGACACCTCGGGCGCCCTGATGCTGGCCCGCACCGACCGCGTGGCGCGCGCCCTGTCCGAGGCGCTGCGCCACCGCGCCGCCCGCAAGATCTATTGGGCGGTGGTGGCCGGTCTGCCGCACCCCAAGAAGGGCAGCATCAAATACGGGCTGATGAAGGCGCCGGGCCATGGCCGCGGCGGTGAGGGCGAGAAGATGGTCTGCATCCATCCCGCCAAGATGGCCGATTTCCCCGATGCCAAGCGCGCCCACACCGACTATTTCACCCTTTGGTTCCTGGGCACCCGCCTGTCGTGGATGGCGCTGGAGCCGGTGACGGGCCGCACCCACCAACTGCGCGCCCACATGGCCGAGATCGGGCATCCCATCCTGGGGGATGGCAAGTATGGCGGCTCGGCGCAGGAAAACGCCGGTGACGGCTGGGGCGCGGCAATCGGCGGTGAATTGTCGAAGAAGTTGCATCTGCATGCCCGCAGCCTGACCATCGAACACCCGATCACCAAGGAGATCCTCACCTTCACTGCGCCGCTGCCCGAACACATGGCGCGCACCTGGAAGGCGCTGGACTGGAAGGAAGACGACGTGCCCGCCGACCCGTTCGAGGTGTTCAAGTGAGCAGCTGGAAGCCGAAACGCTTCTGGAACACCGCAACGGCCGAGGCGACCGAGGGGGGCTACACCGTCCGGCTGGATGGCCGGCCGGTCAGAACACCCGCGAAGGCGGCTTTCCTTCTGCCCTCACTGGCGATGGCACAGGCGGCGGCAGCCGAATGGGACGCGCAACAAGGGCAGGTGCGCCCCGAGACGATGCCGGTGACCCGCGCCGCCAATTCGGCCATCGACAAGGTCGTGCATCAGTTCGGTGCCGTGGTCGAGGTTCTGGCCGCCTATGGCGAGACCGATCTGCTGTGCTACCGGGCGACGGGCCCCGAAGCGCTGGTGGCACGGCAGGCTGCGGCCTGGGACCCGCTGCTGCGTTGGTCGGCCGAGGTTCTGGAGGCGCCGTTGGTAGCCACCGCCGGGGTCATGCACATCGCCCAGCCGCCGGCCAGCCTGTCGCGCCTGCGCGCCGAACTGACGGCGGCCACGCCCTTTGAACTGGCTGCCCTGCATGACCTGATCGCGATCACCGGCTCGCTGATTCTCGGGCTGGCGGTGGCGCGGGGGCTTATCGATTCTGCCGAAGCTTTCGGCATCAGCCGAATCGATGAGCATTGGCAGGCCGAACTTTGGGGCGTTGACGACGAAGCCGCGGCGCTTGAGGCCACCAAGAAGGCGGCACTGGACGAAGCTGCACGCTTTTTCCTCTTGTGCCAGTAACAATCTTTCAGTGGTCGGTGGCGGGTTTTGCGAAGCTTTCGTTCGTCCCGCCTGCCACTGTCCGATTGTTGTATGGGGCACAATCCGAAGCGGTTTTACTTGACCTTGCCAGAGCCTCTGGCAGATGATGGCCGACACTGGCGGATCAACGCCACCGGTATCGCACCCGCGACCCACGCGGGGCACAATCTCCTCCACGGCAACGTGGGGGACCACAGGAAGAGGTAAGAATGAAAAAATCCGTATTCCTCGGCACCGTCGCGGGCGCCACCATGCTGGCCGGCGCTGCCATGGCCGGCACGCTGGATGACGTGAAGGCGCGCGGCGAGCTGATCTGCGGCTCGAACACCGGCCTGACCGGCTTCGGCACCCCCGATGCCAGCGGCAACTGGGTTGGCTTTGACGTCGATCTGTGCCGCGCCATCGCGGCCGCGGTTCTGGGCGACGGCAGCAAGGTGAAGTTTGTGCCGACCACCGGCGAAACCCGCTTTACCGCGCTTCAGTCGGGCGAAGTTGACGTTCTCGTCCGCAACTCGACCTGGACCTTCTCGCGCGATACCGAGCTGGCGCTCGATTTCGTGGCGGTGAACTACTATGACGGCCAGGGCTTCATGGTGAAGAAGGACCTGGGCGTTTCGTCTGCCAAGGAACTTGATGGCGCGACCGTCTGCATCCAGACCGGCACCACGACCGAGCTGAACCTGGCTGACTTCTTCAAGCAGAACAACATCAGCTACACCCCGGTCACGGTGGCGGACGACTCGGAAGCGCAGCGCCAGTATCTGGCCGGCGCCTGCGACGCCTACACCACCGACGCTTCGGGTCTGGCCGCCAGCCGCGCGACCATGCCCGACGCCGACAACCACATCATCCTGCCCGAGATCATCTCGAAAGAGCCTTTGGGCCCGGTCGTCCGCCATGGCGACTCGAACTGGGGTGACGTGGTGCGCTGGACCTACTACGCGCTGCTGATCGCCGAAGAGAAGGGCATCACCAAGGCCAATGTCGAAGAGATGGCCGGCTCCAGCACCGACGAAGAAGTGAAGCGTCTTCTGGGCGTTTCCGGCGACATGGGTCCGAAGATCGGTCTCGACAACGCCGCCTTCAAGAACGCCATCGCTGCCGTCGGCAACTATGGTGAAATCTTCGCCGCCAACATCGGCGAAGGCACGACGATCAACCTGGCCCGCGGCCTGAACGCGCTGTGGACCCAGGGCGGCCTGCAGTACGCTCCGCCGTTCCGCTGATCTGACCAAGGGGCGTGGCATCAGCCACGCCCCGTTTTCTTCTCCGATACGGCCTGCCCGGCCGAGGGGCAACAAGACCCCGCCACAGCCAACAGGGAACCGGGCAGCAACAGGGGGTAATCCATGGCTATGGTCACTGATGCGCCGAAAGAATCCTTTCGGCTGTCGATGCTTATTTACGATTCGCGCTACCGGGCGGTCACGATCCAGGTGATCGTGCTGCTGCTGGTTGGGCTGTTCTTCGCATGGCTGTTGAACAACACGGCGCAGAACCTTGCCGCGCGCGGAAAAGAGTTCAACTTCGGCTTCCTTTGGGCGCGCGCCGGTTACGACATCAACCAGCAGCTCATTCCCTATACCAATGACAGCACGCATTTCCGCGCGCTTCTGGTGGGGCTTCTGAACACGCTGGTCGTGGCCATTCTGGGCTGCATCCTGGCAACCTTCCTTGGCGTCGTGATCGGTGTGCTGCGGCTGTCGAAGAACTGGCTCGTCGGTCGTCTGATGACGGTCTATGTCGAGGTCTTCCGCAACGTTCCGCTCTTGCTGTGGATCCTGCTGAGCTACGTCATCTTCTCGGAAACCATGCCCGAGCCGAAGGCTTTCCGCCTGACGGATGACATGATCGCGGCGGGTGAGGAGCCGGCGGCATCAAAGATCCTCTTCGGAACCGTGGCCATCACCAACCGCGGCACCTCCATTCCGGCGCCGCTCTTCGACCGCTCGCTTGGGTCGGTTGATCTGGGCTTCGTGTCGATCAACCTGACGGCCCTTGCCACCATCCTTGTGCTGATCGGGTCGATCTGGGCGAACCGCAGGCTTCTGGCGTCGGCCCGCGCGACGCAGGAAGCAACCGGTATCCGGCCGGTGGTCTGGTGGAAATCTCTGCTGATCCTGTTCGGCCCCTTCATCGCGCTGATGATCGCACTGGGCCTGCATTTCGAACTGCCGGAACTGAAAGGGTTCAACTTTCAGGGCGGCATTCAGGTGGCGCATTCCTTTACCGCCCTGCTGATCGCGCTGGTCCTATACACAGCCGCCTTCATCGCCGAGATCGTCCGCGCCGGCATTCTGGCCATCAGCCGCGGTCAGTCCGAGGCGGCCTTTGCCCTTGGCCTGCGCCCCGGCCGCACGATGAACCTGATCATCCTGCCGCAGGCGCTGCGAGTCATCATCCCGCCGCTGATCAGCCAGTACCTGAACCTGACCAAGAACACCTCGCTGGGTATCGCGGTCAGTTATCTTGACCTGCGCGGCACTCTGGGGGGCATCACCCTGAACCAGACCGGACGAGAGCTGGAGTGCATGCTTCTGATGATGCTGATCTACCTGACGATCAGCCTGATCATCTCGGCCCTGATGAACCTCTACAACCAGACCGTCCAGTTGAAGGCGCGCTGACATGGCAGAATCGTTCGTCCGCAAGGAAATGCTGGAAGCGCAGGCGCCACCCGCCTCGCAGGCCGGCGCCATCGCCTGGGTGCGCGAGAACCTGTTCTCGGGCCCCCTCAACACTATTCTGACGCTGCTGGGCATCGTGGTGATCTACTGGCTGATCTCAACCTCGCTGCCCTGGTGGCTGAACGGTGTCTGGAACGCCAGTTCGCTGTCCGAGTGCCGGTCCATCGTGGCGGCCAGCGCCGGCGAAGGCGCAACCGGGGCCTGCTGGGCCATGCTGCGTGAGCGGTGGCATCAGTTCATCTTCGGCTTCTACCCGCCCGAATCCTACTGGCGGCCGATCCTGGCCTTCGTGCTGCTGTTTGTGGCGCTGGCGCCGGTGCTGTTCACTTCGGTTCCGCGCAAGGCGCTGTGGTTCACCGCCATCTATCCGGCGCTGTGCTTCTGGCTGCTGTGGGGCGGTCCGATCTGGACACCCATCGTGGCGATGATGGGCTTTGTCATCCTCGGGCTGGCGGTCGTCTATCTGTCGTCCTACCTTGGGGCGCCGGGCTCGGCGGCGGCGGGGGTGGTGGCCGCGGTGCTGTGGTGGCTGTTCCTGCAGGGGCCGGTGGCCGGTTTTCTGGCGTCGAACCTGCCCTTTGGCCTTGCTTCGGTGAATTCGGACCGGTTCGGCGGTTTCCTTCTGGCCATCACCATCGGGGTGACGGCCATCGGATGCTCGCTGCCCATCGGCATCATCCTGGCGCTGGGCCGGCAGTCGAACATGGTGATCGTGAAGGCGCTTTCGGTGGCTTTCATTGAATTCATCCGTGGCGTGCCGCTGATCACGCTTTTGTTCACCGCTTCGCTTCTGCTGCAGTACTTCCTGCCGCCGAACACCAACTTTGACATCATCCTGCGCGTCATCATTCTGGTCACCTTCTTTGCCGCCGCCTATCTCGCCGAGGTGATCCGGGGGGGCCTCGCCGCCCTGCCGCGCGGTCAGTATGAAGCGGCCGACGCGCTGGGGCTGGACTACTGGCAGGCGCAGCGGCTGATCATCCTGCCGCAGGCGCTGAAAATCTCGATCCCGGGCATCGTTTCGTCCTTCATCGGGCTGTTCAAGGATACCACGCTGGTCGCTTTCGTCGGCCTGATGGACCCGCTGAAAGGCGTCACGCAGATCGTCCGCGCCGACATGAACTGGAAGGGCATCTACTGGGAGCCCTACATCTTTGTCGGCGCGATCTTCTTCATCATCTGCTTCGGCATGTCGCGCTATTCGATGTATCTCGAGCGCAAGCTGAAGACCGACCACCGATAGGAGAGCCCTGATGGCTGAAGCACAGAAAATGGCGGTCTCGGATGAAGTGGCCATCCAGATCACCGGCATGAACAAGTGGTACGGTCAGTTCCACGTCCTGCGTGACATCGACATGACCGTGAACCGGGGCGAGCGCATCGTGATCTGCGGTCCCTCGGGGTCGGGGAAATCGACGCTGATCCGCTGCATCAACCGGCTGGAGGAACATCAGTCCGGCCATATCGTGGTGGACGGCACCGAACTGACCAGCGACCTGAAGAACATCGACAAGGTCCGGTCCGAGGTCGGGATGGTGTTCCAGCACTTCAACCTGTTCCCGCATCTGACCATTCTGGAAAACTGCACGCTGGCGCCGATCTGGGTTCGCAAGATCCCGAAGAAAGAGGCGGAAGAGACGGCGATGCACTTCCTGCGCAAGGTCAAGATCCCCGAGCAGGCGAACAAGTATCCCGGTCAGCTTTCGGGCGGTCAGCAGCAGCGGGTGGCCATCGCGCGGTCGCTGTGCATGCGGCCGCGGATCATGCTGTTCGATGAACCGACCTCGGCCCTTGACCCCGAGATGATCAAGGAAGTGCTCGATACCATGATCGAGCTGGCGCAAGAGGGCATGACCATGCTCTGCGTGACCCACGAAATGGGCTTTGCCCAGGCCGTGGCGAACCGCGTGATCTTCATGGACAAGGGCCAGATCGTCGAGCAGAACGAGCCGAAAGAGTTCTTCTCGAACCCCCAAAGCGACCGGACCAAACTGTTCCTCAGCCAGATTCTGGGGCACTGATCCGCGCAACATCCCGAAAGGCGCCCCGAACGGGGCGCCTTTGCCATTTGCGCCGCCTTGCCGTCGCCCCGGGGCAAGACCCGTGGCCTTGCGCGGGTGAGGCTGCGTGCAGAAAATCGGGGGCCGGCAATGTCTTGGGAAACCTATCTGGATCGGAATCAACAGCGCTTTGTGCAGGAACTGCTTGATTTCGTGCGCATCCCCTCGGTTTCGGCCAAGCCCGAGAATATCCCCGACGTGCAGCGCGCCGCCGAATGGGTGGCCGCTCGGCTGACCGCTGCGGGGGCTGAGCGGGCCGAGGTGCTGCCCACTGCCGGGCATCCGGTGGTCTGCGCCGAATGGCTGCACGCCGGGGCCGACAAACCGACGCTTCTGATCTATGGCCATTTCGACGTGCAGCCGGCCGAACCCTTTGACCTGTGGACGACCCCGCCCTTCGAACCCGAAATCCGCGACGGCCGGGTCTGGGGGCGCGGCGCCTCGGATGACAAGGGGGGAATGCTGATCCCCATTCTGGCGTTTGAGGCGATGCTGCGGGCCAACGGCCGCCTGCCCGTCAACGTGAAGTTCTTCTTTGAGGGGCAAGAGGAAATCGGCTCTCCCGACCTGCCGCCCTTCGTTGCTGACCATGCCGACCGGCTGCAGGCCGACATGATCTTTTCCGCCGACGGGCTGCAATGGGCGCCAGGTCAGCCGCAGATCGTCGAGGCGCTGAAGGGTCTGGTCTCGCTGGAAATCGTGGTCAGCGGGCCCCGGTCCGATCAGCACTCCGGCATGGTGGGCGGGGGCATTGCCAACCCGGCGCTGGCGCTGGCGCATATTCTTGGCGGTCTGCGCAATGCCGATGGCCTGATCACCGTCGAGGGTTTTTATGACGACGTGATCCCGCTTTCGGATGAGGTGCGCGCCGCCATCGACCGCGTGCCCTTTCCCGATGCCGACCTGCTGGCCGAGACCGGCGCCTCTGCCACCTGGGGCGAGCCGGGCTATACCACCAAAGAGCGGATTTTCGCGCGGCCGACGCTTGATATCAACGGCCTGACCTCGGGCTGGCAGGGCGCGGGCACCAAGACGGTGCTGCCAGCCGTGGCCAGCGCCAAGATCACCTGCCGCCTTGTTGCCGCCCAATCGCCCGAAGCGATCTTTGGGGCGATCCGCGCCCATGTGGCAAAACACTGCCCGCCCGGCGTCACGGCCGAGGTGCGGCGCAATCCGGGCCGCGCTGATCCGTTCCTTGTGCCGGCAGGCCACAACGCCACCGCCGTTGCCAGCCAGATTCTGCAAGAGGTCTATGGCCGCGCGCCCTATAGCACGCGGGTCGGCGGCTCGATCCCGGTGATGACGACGCTTCTGGAAACGCTGGGCGTTCATGCCGTGATGTTCGGTTTCAGCCACGGCGACGAAAACCTGCACGCCCCGAACGAATTCTTCCGGCTGGATGCCTTCCGGCTGGGACAGACGGCCTATGGCCGCCTGTTCGAGCGGTTGGGTGCCTGATCAGGCGGCGATTTCCCGGGGCACGATGAAATCGTCGGCCACGCCCATGCCCCAACCCAGCTGATCCCAACCGTCGATGGTGAAATCGGCGACCAGCGTCGCGCCCGTGGGATAGCGCGCAAACTCGGCGTTCTTCGGGGCATGGGCCACCAGCTTGGCGGCGAACTCGGCAATCCCGGGATTGTGCCCGATCATCATCACGCAATTGCCCGTGGCGTGGCGCAATACGGCCAGCATCACATCCGGCCCCGCATGGTACAGCGCCGGCTTCAGCTCCAGCACCGGCGTACCGGGCAGGGCGGGGGCGATGCCGCTCCAGGTCTTGCGGGTGCGCAGGGCGTCGGAACACAGCACCTCGTCCGGCACATAGCCGCGTGAGGCCAGCCATTGGCCCAGATCGGCCGCCGCCGCCTTGCCGCGTTCGTTCAGGGGGCGGTCATGGTCGGGCGTCAGCGGATCGTCCCAGCTGGACTTGGCATGGCGCGTCAGGATCAGCCGCTTCATTCGTTCTGCCCTCCCCAGGGATCAGGCGGTTCACCCCGCCCGGTGGAATCGGCTCATGTGATAGGCCGACTGTTCTTCAAGTCTTGCATAGCCTTGCGAGACCGGGCAAGCGCGGCGCACAAGGCAGCCGCCGGTCAGGCAAGCGGTGCCTCCGTCGTCCAGATGGGCATGACAGGCGGGCACGTCATAGCCGGCCGGCCCAAGCGCCCCAGCAGGGCAGGCGGTCAGACAGGGTTGCGCACAACTCTCACACGGGCGCGGCACCGGCGGCGGCACCTCCACCGCCTCTTTCAAGGCCAGCGCGCCGCGAAAGCTGATCATCAGCCCTTGCTCGGCGCCGACCAGCAACCGCACCGGGCTGTCCCAGACCCGGCCGGTCCGCAGCGCCCATTGATAGAAGGGGTGATAGGGCGGGCCGCCAAAGGGAAACAGCGCCTTGGCCCCCAGATCGCAGGCGATCCGCCCGATCACCCGCCGCGACCAGCGGTCCACCGGATCTTCGCCGCCCCATTCCGGCTGCGCCTTCAGATGCGCCCAGAACCCCGGCTCGGCTGGCCCCAGCATCAGAAGCGTGCGGGTGCCCGGCGGCAGGCCCGCCTCGTCGCCCTCACAGGCAAAGCCGCCCAGAACCTCCAGCCGCTCCTCGGCAAGCCTCTGCGTCAGATCGGCCAGCATCCTGCCCCCTTGCATTTGCACCTTTCGAAATACTCCCGCCGGAGGCATCCGCCCGCAACCCCGAAACCGGACAGCAAAAAGCCGGGAGCGACGCCCCCGGCCCTTGCCCGGATCGAAGGATCAGCGGCGGACGCGCGGTTTCACCCGCGGCTCGGTCGAGCGGATCTGGCTGCCCGCGCCGTGGTCGGTGAACAGTTCCAGCAGGCAGGCATTCGGCACCTTGCCGTCCAGGATCGTCACCGCCCGCGTGCCCTGTTCGATGGCCATCAGCGCGGTTTCGGTCTTGGGGATCATCCCGCCCGAAATCACACCATCAGCCGTCATTTGCCGGATTTCGTCGGGGGTGATCTGGGTCATCACCTCGCCCGCGGCATTCTTGACGCCGGGCACGTCGGTCAGCAGCAGCAGGCGGTCGGCCTGCAGCGCGCCGGCAATGGCCCCTGCCGCCGTGTCGCCGTTGACGTTGAAGGTCTCATTATCCGCCATGCCGGTTGCCACCGGCGCCACGACCGGAATGATGCCCGCGTTGTAAAGGTCGCGCAGCACCTGCACGTTCATCTCCACGGGGCGGCCGACATAGCCCAGTTCCGGGTCGTCGGCGACGCAGACCATCAGGTCATCGTCCTTGCCCGAAATGCCCACGGCGCGGCCGCCGGCATCCATGATTGCCTGCACGATCCGCTTGTTCACAAGGCCGGACAGGATCATTTCGACCACCTGCACCGTGGCCTTGTCCGTCACCCGCTTGCCGCGGACGAATTCCGATTTGATGCCCAGCTTGGTCAGCATCTCGTTGATCATCGGGCCGCCGCCATGCACCACGACCGGGTTCACGCCCACCTGCCGCATCAGCACGATATCGCGGGCAAATTCGGCCATCGCGGCATCATCGCCCATGGCGTTGCCGCCGAATTTCACCACCACAACGGCGCCGGTAAAGCGCTGAAGATAGGGCAGGGCTTCCGAGAGCATCTTCGCGGTGGTGATGGCGTCGGTCATGGTCAGGGTCTGCTGCTTCATGGGGGCCTCCGGGTCAGCCCGCCCTTAAGGCTTTTGCGCCGGCCTGCCAAGCGCCCGCTTGCGCACGGCCGGCAAAAGTCTAGCCTCGCGCCAAAGCGGAGAGCGAAGATGTCCGAACAGAAGACCCTTGTCCTGACAGGCGCCTCGCGCGGGATCGGCCATGCCACCGTGAAGCGGTTTGAGCGGGAAGGCTGGCGGGTGCTGACCTGTTCGCGCCAGCCCTTCGATCCGCGCTGCCCCTGGCCGAATGGCGCCGAGAACCACATCGAGATCGATCTTGCCAGCCCTGACAAGACCATAGCCGCCATCGAGGTGATCAAGGAAAAGATCGGCGGCAAGTTGCACGCCCTGGTCAACAACGCCGGCATCTCGCCCAAGGGGCCGGGGGGCGGCCGGCTGAACACGCTGGACACCGACCTGCGGACCTGGGGCCAGGTGTTCCACGTCAACTTCTTCGCCTCGATCGTGCTGGCGCGCGGGCTGAAGGACGAACTTTCGGCGGCGCGCGGGGCGGTGGTCAACGTCACCTCGATTGCGGGCGCGCGGGTGCATCCCTTTGCCGGTGCGGCCTATGCCACCTCAAAGGCCGCCCTTGCGGCGCTGACGCGCGAGATGGCGCATGATTTTGGCCCGCTTGGCGTGCGGGTCAACGCGATTGCGCCCGGAGAGATCGAAACCGCGATCCTGTCGCCCGGCACCGACAAGATCGTCGAGAAGCTGCCGATGCAGCGGTTGGGTCAGCCTTCGGAAGTGGCGGATGCGATCTGGTTCCTGTGTTCGGACCAGTCGAGCTATATCTCGGGTGCCGAGATCGAAGTGAACGGCGCGCAGCACGTCTAAAGGATCTTCGGACGTTCGATCAGCGGCATGTCGTCATGGGGCGGCACGGTTTCGCGTTCGATCATGCGGTGAACATGCGGCTCGCCGGGGCCGCGGTGCAGCGCCAGCAGTTGATCGCGGTTCAGGGCATCGCTTTGGGTGCGGCGCTGGTTGTGGCGGATGTAATCCGTCCATGTGGGAACGTGATAGCTTTCCACCCAGATGTCGGGGTTTTCCAGATCGCGCATCAGCGCCCATTGGCGCGCCCCGTCGCGCAGGCGGATCACCCGCCGCGCCGCCATAAGGGAGAGGAAGGCGTTGGTGTTGTGCGGCGCGATGTCATAGTCGATCATGATCATCAGCGGCCCCGACCGCCCCCGCAGGTCAAGCTGCACGGCCGGTTCGTTGAAGCGGTTGGCCGGATCAAGGTTCACGTCGGAAAAATCGGGCATCCGCCAGACCTGACCCAGCGCCGCACCGGCCAGCAGAACGCCGGCGGCGATGTAAAGCGCCGTCGCCGTGCCATAGCCCTCGGCAATTGCGCCCCACAGCCAGCTGCCAAGCGCCATGCCGCCGAAGGTGGCGGTCTGATAGATGGCCAGCGCCCGCCCCACCACCCAGCGCGGCGTGGCCAGTTGCGTTGATACGTTGAACAGGGACAGGGCCAGCACCCATGCCGCGCCGGTCAGCAAAAGGCCCGGCATCGCCAGAAGGGCGCTGGGCGCAAGGCCAAGCAGGACCGAGCCAAGCGCGAAGGCGGCAAAGGCCCCGGCGACGATCGCCTCGATTCCGGCGATGCGGCGCAGATGCGGCGACAGGAACGCGCCGCCCAGGGCGCCCACCCCGAACCCGCCCAGAAGCAGGCCAAAGGCCGTCGCATCGCCGGCCAGACGGTCGCGCGTCACCACGGGCAACAGCGCCATCACCGCCACCGCCGCGCTGCCGAAGACCAGCCCCCGCGTGATGATCCGCAGAAGGTTGGGCGACAGGGCAACGTAGCGGAGGCCGGCAAAGATCGCGCTGCCCAGATGCTCGGCCGGCAAGGTTGGCTTGTCCGCCGGGCCGGACCAGCGGAACAGCGCATAGATCACCGCCAGATAGCTGACCGCGTTCAGCGCGAATGCGGCCGATGATCCGGCTGCGGCCACCAGAATGCCACCCAGCGCCGGCCCGACCGAGCGCATCAGGTTGAAGCTCATCGAGTTCAGCGTGACAGCTGAGGGCAGGTCTTCCCGCGGCACCAGATCGCGCATCGAGGCCTGCCAGGACGGCAGATGCATGGCCGACCCCAGCCCCAGCATGAAGGTGAAGGTCAGCAACTGCCAGGGCCCCAGCCAGTCCATCCAGCTTGCCAGCGCCAGAAGGGTCGAGACGATGCACATGAAGACCTGGGCCGCCAACATGACCTTGCGCCGGTCAAAGTTGTCGGCGATGGCGCCAGCCGCAATTGCCAGCACCATGATCGGCAGGGTTGTGGATGCCTGAACCAGCGCGACCATGCTTTCCGATGGCGTCAGTTCGGCCATCTTCCACGCCGCGCCCACCCCCTGGATCAGCGAGCCAAGGTTCGAGACGAGCGTTGCCGTCCAGATCAGGCGAAAGGCAGGAAAGCGAAGCGGGGCGAGCGACGAGGATGTGTCTGAGGGCATGGCGCGATTCCTGCCGCCAGACTGTCGCAAAGGCGGGGCAGATACCAGCCCGCGCTTATACCAATGTCGCGATCACGGCGCGCAGTGTCTCGATCCCGTCGCCCTTCTCGGATGAGGTCACGATGATCTCGGGGAAGGCGGCCGGGTGGCGGGCCAGCGCGCCACGCACCTGGGCGATGTTCGCCTCGCGTGTGGCCTGATTGACCTTGTCGGCCTTGGTCATGACCACCTGGAACGTCACCGCCGACTTGTCGAGCATCGTCAGGATTTCTTCATCCACCGCCTTCACGCCATGCCGTGTGTCGATCAGCACGAAGGCGCGGCGCAGTGTCTGGCGGCCTTGCAGATACTGCTTCAGCAGCGCCTGCCATTTGGCGACGATGGCCACCGGCGCCTCGGCATAGCCATAGCCCGGAAGGTCCACCATGTAGCGGTGTTCACCCAGGGCGAAATAGTTGATCTCTTGCGTCCGGCCCGGCGTGTTCGAGGCGCGGGCCAGATTCTTGCGCCCGGTCAGGGCGTTGATCAGGCTGGATTTCCCGACGTTCGAGCGGCCCGCAAAGCACACTTCGGGCCGGTCGGCCGGCGGCAGGGCGGCCATCGAGGTGACGCCCTTGACGAAATCGACCGGGCCGGCGAACAGAAGGCGCCCCGCCTCGCGGTCGCTGTCTTCGGGTTCGGGGGCAAGGGGAAAAGGCAGGCTCACAGTATCTCCAGCTTGTCGCCGCGGGCGATCCGGCCCGGTTCTTCGACCGTCGCATAGACGCCGAAATCCTGATGGCCCCAGTTGGCGTTCAGCGCGGCCAGCGTATCGCCATCTTCCTGCCCTGTCACGGGATCGACGCAGGTTGCCCGGCAGCGGGTGATCTTCTGTTCCACCTTCAGCACCGCGCTGCCGATCCGCAGCCGCCGCCCGATCAGCCCGAATTCGGCAAAGGGTTCCAGCCCGTCCAGCCAAAGGTTGCCGCGCCAGCGGTGGATCGACAGGGTCTTGCCCATGCGCCGCCCAAGTTCGGCATTGCTGGCCAGACCCAGAACCGAAAGAAACGGGTTCGGCCAGTCGGTCATCGCCTGACCGGGCACCTGCACCACAAAGGCCGGGGCGGGTCGGCTGGCGGGCCAGAGGGGGCGCAGCCAGTCGATCAGGCGCTGCTGGTCGGCGGCATCATCGGGCGCCAGCGCAATCTCACCGGCGCGGGGGTGGCGCAGGGTCACGCGCCGGGCAGCCTCATCCGAAGCCGCCGAGATCGCCATCAGTTCGGCCCCCGCCACGCCGCGCAGGAAGTTCATCTTGGCCGCCCATTCGGTCAGGCCCGGGGCGAACTTGGCCGCCTCATGCGCGACGGCCCATTCCCGGTCAAACGGCAACGCGCGCCCCTTGGTCAGGGACGCGCCGATGATCTCTTCATGGCCGATGGATTTGATCGGATGGCGGACAATCGCCGCCAGCCGCGGTTCAGCGGTCATTTCTTCTTGGCCTTGCCCTTGTCAGCGACCGGCGCCGGGGCCTGCTTGCGGCCGAACCCCTTGCGGATGTTGCCGAACAGGTCGGGCCGGTGGCCGTGGCTGGTCATGATGGCGTATTGCTGCAGGAAGGTGATGGTGTTGTTGGTGATCCAGTACAGCACCAGACCCGAAGCAAAGCCACCCAGCATGAACATGAAGACCCAGGGCATCCAGGCAAAGATTTGCTGCTGCACGGGGTCGGCGGGGGCAGGGTTCAGCTTCTGCTGCAGCCACATCGAGATGCCCAGAAGGATCGGCAGCGCGCCGATGAAGATCAGGTGGGTCAGCGACCCCAGCGCCGGCGCATCCCAAGGCAGCAGCCCGAAGAGGTTATAAAGCGACGACGGGTCGGGCGCCGACAGGTCCTTCAGCCAGCCGAAGAACGGGGCGTGCCGCAGCTCGATGGTGACGAAGATCACCTTGTAAAGGCTGAAGAAGATCGGGATCTGGATCAGGATCGGCAGGCAGCCCGCGGCGGGGTTCACCTTCTTGTCCTTGTAAAGCTGCATCATCTCGCGCTGCAGCTTCTGCTTGTCTTCGCCCGCGCGTTCCTTCAGCGCTTCCATCTCGGGCTGAAGTTCCTTCATCCGCGCCATCGAGACATAGGACTTGTAGGCCAGCGGCAGCACCAGCACCTTCAGAACAAAGGTCAGCGCGATGATGGCAAGGCCCATGTTGCCGATCAGCCCGTGCAGCCAGTGCAGGACCGAGAAGATCGGCTTGGTCAGGAAGTAGAACCAGCCCCAGTCGATCGAGTCGATGAAACCGGCGATCCCTACCTTGTCCTGATAGTCGCGGATCGTGGCCCATTCCTTGGCGCCGGCGTAAAGCCGCGTCGTCACCTCGGCCTTGGTGCCGGGGGCAACGGCCAGCACGGGCTGGCGCACTTCAGTCTGGTAGATGTCGGCGCCCGGAACGTATTTGGTCACAGCCTTGTAGGGCTTGCCCTGTTCGGGGATCAGGGTGGTCATCCAGTAGTGGTCGGTAATGCCGATCCAGCCGTCGGTCGTGCCATCCACCACTTCGGCCGGGCCGCCTTCGGTTTCGACCACCGCAAGGTCGGCCACGTCCGAATAATCGGTTTCCTCATAGGTGCCGTCGGTGCGGCGGATGATGCCTTCGTGGACGACATAGATGTTCTGCAGCTTGGGCAGGCCATGGCGCGCGATGATGCCATAGGGCGCCAGCCGCGCTTCGGCGGCGCCGGTGTTTTCAACCGCGTCGGTGACGGTGAACATGAAGTCTTCGTCCACCGCGATGGTGCGGGTGAAGGTCAGGCCCTTGCCATTGTCCCAGGCCAGCGTCACCGGCTGGCCGGGCGCCAGCGTGGCACCCGAGGTGATGCGCCATTCGGTGCGGGCATCGGGCAGGTCGGCGGCGGTCAGGCCCTTGCCGGGCGCCCAGCCGAAGACGGCGTAATAGGGGAAGTCCTTGCCGACCGGCGACAACAGCCGCACGTTGGGCGAATCCGGCTCCAGCGTTTCGCGGTAGGTTTTCAGCGACAGATCGTCGATCCGCCCGCCCAGCATCGAGATCGAACCCGACAGCTTCGGCGTGTCGATCGTCAGGCGCGGGGCTTCGGGAAGCGCCTCGGTTTCCATTGCGGCGGCGGCATCTGCTTCGGCGGCACCCGGAGTGGCGGCTTCGGTCGTGGCTGCGCCGGTGTCCGGGGTCGTCGCGGTGACGGCGGGCTCTTCGGGGAACCATTGCGGGAACAGCATGGGGCCGGCCACGAACCATCCCAGGATCACCAGGAAGCTGAGGACAGTTGCAAGGATGAGATTCTTGTTCTGATCGTCCATCTGGAACGCCACCACTCCGTTCAGGGTCAGCGGTGCTTCAACAGAAGGGGGGGGCAAAGGTCAAGCGGTTTTCCCCGAAGGGGCCCGGCGGGCATCCCCGGGCATGTCAGCGGCGCCTAGATTCCCTTGCGGGCGCGGGGCTGGCCGATGCGCGGGGCGCTGGCCAGGCCGGTGCGGTGGCGGGCGATCCATTCGGCCGTATCCTCAAACGGCATGGGGCGGGCGATGCCGAAGCCCTGCACATCGCCGCAGCCAAGTTGGGCCAGCATGGCATGTTCGGCCGGCGTTTCGACCCCTTCGGCCAGTGTGGCCAGCCCCAGACGTTCCGCCATCGACAGGATGGCCGAAACCATGCGCTGCTGTTCGCGGTCTTCGTCGACACGGGCGACGAAGCTGCGGTCGATTTTCAGCCGGCGGATGGCAAAGCGGCGAATCGAGGTGATCGAGGCATGGCCGGTGCCGAAATCATCGAGGTCGATGCCACAGCCCAGCCGGGCCAGCGCGGCGATGTTCGACACGATGACATCCTGCGCGGTTTCAGCCACCACGCTTTCCAGAACCTCGACTGTCAGGCGGCGGGGTTCCAGATCGAAACGGTCCAGTTCCCATTTCAGCCGTTCGGCCAGCCGGGGGTCGCGCAATTCGGCCGAAGCGAAGTTGACGGCGACGCTGGGCACGCGAAGCCCTGCGCCATCCCACCGGGCCAGAGCCGACAGCGCGCCGTGCAGCATCACCTCTCCCAGACGGTCGAAAAGGCCGGCTTCTTCGATCAGCGGCAGGAACTCGGCCGGGGGCACCAGACCGCGCGTCGGGTGGTGCCAGCGTGCCAGCGCCTCGAACCCGGTGATCTCTCCGGTGTCGGTCGAGATCTGGGGTTGGAAATGCGGACGGATCTGGCCGTGATCCAGTGCCGTTTCAAGCTCTTCGCGCAGGGCGTGCCGGGTGTTGTGGCGCTGCGTCATCTCGGCCGAGAAGGCGCGGATCGCCCCCGGCCCGTTCAGCGCGGCTTCATCGGTGGCCAGAAGGGCCGCATCCAGCAGCGTCCCCGCCTCGCGCCCCGGCGCGCGATCGGCAAGGCAGAATCCGACCGAGCAGGTCACATGCAGCCGCGTTGCGTCCAGGCTGATCGGCACCTCGACGGCCGATTGCAGGCGGGTGGCGATCTGGATCACCGTTTCAAGGTCAAGCCGCCGGACCGGCGAAAGCGCGACGGAGAAGGCGCCGCCCTCCAGCCGGGCCAGCACATCGCCGCGACGCAGGACGGCCAGAACCCGCTCGGCGCTGCGGGCAAGGATTTCAGACTGCGCGGCCCGGCCGTGCCGGCGCGCCAGTTCCTCGATCCCGTCGATCTGGATGACAAGACAGGCGGTCGTCAGACCCGTTTCCCCAAGGTCGCGGAACACCCGGTCGAACACCGCGAGAATCTGCGCGCGGCCGGCCGGTCCATCGGTTGCGGCCGGCGGATCGGCAAAGCGGAAGGCGCCGGCGATGGCAAACAGCATCGGCGCCCCCAGCGCCGTCAGGATCAGCGCCTCTTCGCCCCCGAACCAGAAGGCGGCCAGTGTCAGCGCAGGCAGAAAGACCATCAGTTCGGGCTTGCGCAGCAGCGCAGCAGCGCCGCGCAACGCACGAAGGGCTTCGGGCAGGGGGTGAGGCGGCATCGGCCTGATCTCCGGCATCGGCGGGCATGGGCGCCCTGTCCGCAAAGCCTAGGGAATCAGGTTGAGCGCTTCGTTAATCCGCCACTCTCAGTTGCGGAGGATTTTCCGAGAATTCAGCCGTTCCCCGCATCAGCCCGGCAAAATCAAACACCCCGGGGTCGCACAGATGAGAGGGCCGCACGTTCATCAGCGCCCGCGCCATCACCTGACGCCGGCCCGGCGTGCGGGCTTCCCATTCGTCGATCAGGCGCTTGACCTGAACGCGCTGGAGCCCTTCCTGGCTGCCGCACAGGTCGCAGGGGATGATCGGGTAACCCATGCCGCGGGCGAATTTCTCGCAATCCGCCTCGGCCACCAACGCCAGCGGGCGGGCGACGAACAGATCCCCCTCTTCGTTCAGCAGCCGCGGCGGCATGGTGGCCAGCCGCCCGCCGTGGAACAGGTTCATGAAGAAGGTTTCCAGCATGTCGTCGCGGTGGTGGCCCAGAACAACGGTCGAGCAGCCTTCCTCACGCGCGATACGGTAAAGGTTGCCCCGGCGCAGGCGGGAACACAGGCTGCACATCGTGCCGCCCGGCGCGATTTTTGAGGTTACGACCGAATAGGTGTCCTGATATTCGATCCGGTGGGGCACGCCCATGCGGGTCAGGAACTCAGGCAGGACGGTGGCGGGAAAACCGGGTTGGCCCTGATCAAGGTTGCAGGCCAGAATGTCCACCGGCAGCAGGCCGCGCCATTTCAGCTCGGTCAGGATGGCCAGCAGGGTATAGCTGTCCTTGCCGCCTGACAGGCAGACCAGCCAGCGGTCGCCCGGCACGGCCATGCCATAGGTCTCGATCGCCTCGCGGACGTTCTGCACCAGCCTTTTGCGCAGCTTGCGGAACTCGGTCGATTTCGGGGCGCCGTGAAACAGGGGGTGGATGTCGTCGGAAAGATCGTCGTCCAGCATGATGGCCTCGTCAGAGATCTTTGTTGCAGGGGGCAGTTCGGCAGGGGGCCTATTCCGCCTGCCGCCCGTGCAGGCGGTCAAACTCCGGGTCGGCGCCCGGAACAGGATCATAGCCGTGTCCGCCCCATGGATGGCAACTGCACAGCCGTTTCGCCGTCAACCAGCCACCCTTCATTCCGCCGTGACGCTCCAGCGCCTCCAGCGCATAGACCGAACAGGTGGGCTGGTAGCGGCAGCCATGGCCGACCCAGGGGCTGAGAAGCAGGCGATAGGCGCGCACAGGCAGCGCGATGATCTTGGCCAGCGGCGTCATCTGCCGCCCCCGTGAACCGTCCGCATCGCGCCTTCCAGATCACGCAAGAGGTCGGCGAAGGCACGCTCCACCGTGGCGCCGGGGCGGGCGACCAGCACATAATCCCAGCCGGGTTGCGCCATCGCGGGCATGATCGCGCGCGCCAGGGCCCGCAGGCGGCGCTTGGCGCGGTTGCGCATCACCGCGTTGCCGATCTTCTTCGAGGCGGTAAAGCCGATCTGCACCGCAGGATTGCCGTCAGCCCGCGCGCGGGCCTGCAACAGAAACCCCGACGTGCCCTGACGCCGCGCCTGCGCCGCGAGCAGGAATTCGGGCCGGGTCTTCATGACCGACAGGCAAAGCGAAACCGCCGGAGACGCTGCGGGCGCTTCGGCTTTCCTGCCTTGGCCCGGTGTCTCCGGCGGTGTCATCGCGCATCCTTCGGGCCCGAAGGCCCCGAAAATCAGGCGGACAGAACCTTGCGGCCCTTGGCGCGGCGCGCGGCCAGCACAAGACGGCCGCCTTTGGTGGCCATACGGGCGCGGAAACCGTGGCGGCGGGCCCGGACCAGCTTCGACGGTTGGTAGGTGCGCTTCATCGCGTCTCTCCATCAACGGGTGCCCGAACCCGGCAAGGATTCGAGGGCGGTAACTTGAAGCCCGTCCTTTACGGACCCTTTGATGCCCTGTCAACGCGGCCCGGCGGGAAAATCGGCAGGAATTCCGCCGGCCCTGCCGATGTTTCGCCCCATCAAGCCAGCGTGAGGGGGCTGGTCAGCCCGCAGCCGGCCCGTCATCTTCACTGGATGGACCGTCGAGGCCTTCTTCGCCGCCTGCCGCTGGCCGTCGTCGTGATCGCGGCGCTGGTCGGACTGGTATTTCTGCGCGACTTCTTCAGCTTTCAGGCGCTGGCCGCCCAGGCCGACAGGCTGACGGCGATCCGCGATGCGCATTTTGCCACGGCGGCCACGCTGTTTGTCCTGTTCTATGCTGCGATGGTCGGCCTGTCTTTGCCGGGCGCGACGCTGGCCACGCTGACCGGCGGGTTCCTGTTCGGCCTGTTTCCGGGGCTGATCCTGAACCTGGCTGGTGCGACGGCCGGTGCGGTTGCGGTCTTCGCGGCGGTGCGGATGGGTATCGGCGCCGAGGTGGCACGAAAGCTGACTTCGGGCGGCGGCGGCCCCGCGCGTCTGGTTGCCGCCATCCGTCGCAACGAATGGTCGGCGCTTCTGATCATGCGGTTCCTGCCGGTGGTGCCCTTCTTTGCCGCCAATCTGATTCCCGCCTTTGTCGGCGTGCGGTTCTGGCCCTATGCGCTGACGACGGCTGTCGGCATCCTGCCGGGGGCGGTGGTTCTGACGGCACTTGGCAGGGGGCTGGGCGCGGTGATTGCATCGGGTGAAGCACCCGATCTTTCCGTTCTGCGGTCGCCGGCCCTTGTTCTGCCGCTGCTTGGGCTGGCCGTTCTGGCCGCGATACCGATGATCTGGCGCGTCCTGCGCCGCAAGGAGGGCTAGGCGATGGAACGGCTGCGCACCGACATCTGCGTTATCGGGGCGGGCTCGGGCGGGCTGTCGGTCGCGGCGGGCGCGGTGCAGATGGGCGCGCGCGTGGTGCTGATCGAAGGGGCCGAGATGGGGGGCGATTGCCTGAACCATGGCTGCGTGCCCTCAAAGGCGCTGATTGCTGCCGCGACGGCGGCGCAGGCGCAGCGGGCAGGTGCAGCGCTGGGCATCGCGCCGGCACCGGCCCAGGTCGATTTCGCGGCCGTGAAGGATCATGTCACCCGCACCATCGCCGCCATTGCACCGCATGACAGCCAGGAGCGGTTTGAAGGTCTGGGCGTCCGGGTCATCCGTGATTGGGCGAGCTTCATCTCGCCCTCCGAGGTTGAGGCAGGGGGTTGCCGCATCCGCGCGCGGCGGTTCGTCATCGCCACTGGTGCCCGCCCGGTACTGCCGCCCATTCCGGGGATTGAGGCGGTTCCGGTCCTGACCAATGAAACCATCTTTGCCCTGCGCGACTGCCCCGGGCATCTGCTGATTCTGGGCGGCGGGCCGATCGGCTTCGAGATGGCGCAGGCCCATCGTCGTCTGGGCGCCCGCGTGACCGTGATCGAGGCCGGTAAGCTTCTGGCACGGGAGGATGCCGAAGCGGCGGCGCTGGTGACGGCAGCCCTGCGCGCCGAAGGTGTGGACATCCGCGAGGGGGCTACGGTCGTCCGCCTGCGCGACGTGCCGCAGGGGGTCGAGGCGGTGCTGGCCGATGGGGAGGTGGTGGTGGCCAGCCACCTGTTTGCCGCGACGGGGCGAAAACCTGCGCTCGACCGGCTGAACCTGACGACAGGCCGGATCGCCTTTACCCCTGCGGGCATCACCGTGGGGGCCAACCTGCGGTCCGCAACCAACCGCCGGGTCTATGCGGTGGGCGATGCGGCGGGGCAGGGGCAATTTACCCATCTTGCCGGCGCCCATGCCGGGGTGGTGATCCGTCAGGCCGTGCTCGGGCTGCCTGCCAGTGCGCCCGCGACCGTGCCCCGCGTGACCTATTGCGACCCCGAGCTTGCCCAGACCGGACCGACCGAAGCCGAGGCGCGGCTGACCTGGGGCGGGGCGCTGACGGTCATCCGGCAGCCCTTTGCCGGCAATGACCGGGCGCAGGCCGAAGGCGCGACCGATGGGTTCCTGAAGCTGATGGCGGTGCGGGGCAAGGCGGTGGGGGTGACCATCGCCGGCCCGGGCGCGGGCGACCATCTGGCGTTGTGGCAACTGGTGATCGAGCGGCGCCTGCCGCTTTCGGCCGTTGCCGGACTGGTTCTGCCCTATCCGACACGGTCGGAAACCGCCAAACGCGCGGCCGGGGCCTATTTTTCGGCCAAACTCTTTGATAATCCTGCCTTGAAACGGGTGGTGCGGCTGGTGCAGCGGTTTCTGCCCTGACAAGCTGTCGCTGCGGGGCTTCAGGACAAATCCTGCGGTCCGGGCAGTGTGGCCGAAAGGATGGGGGTCGGGATTGGCGTCAGGTCGAGGGCGGTTCCTGAATACGCTCTCGGGGCGGTTCCTGATGCTGACGGTCGCCTTCGTCATGCTGGCCGAAGTGCTGATCTTCGTGCCCTCAATCGCGCGGTTCCGGGCCGACTTCCTGATGAACCGGCTGGAAAAGGCGCAGATCGCCTCACTGGCCCAACTGGCCGCCGAAGACATGGTGACGCCCGCGCTAGAGCAGGAACTGCTGGCCAATGCCGAGGTCTATAACGTCGTGCTGCGCCGTGATGAGGTGCGCCAGCTTGTGCTGTCGTCCGAAATTCCCCGGCCGGTCTCGGACACCTATGACCTGCGCGAAGCCAGCCCCTGGGATCTGATCCGCGATGCCATCCGCTGTCTGTTCGACTCGGACGACCGGATCATCCGGGTGATCGGCAACCCGGTGCAGCGGGCGGGGCTTCTGATCGAAGTGACGATGGACGAGGCGCCGCTGCGCCGCGCGATGCTGGACTACGGCACGCGCATCCTGATGCTGTCGGCGCTGATCTCGGCGGTGACGGCGCTTCTGCTTTTTCTGGCGGTGCAGCGGCTGATCGTGACGCCGATCCGCCGGGTGTCGCGGCACATGGCCGCCTATGCCGAGGCCCCCGAGGATGCCCGCCGCGTGATCGCGCCCATGGCGCAGGTCGAGGAACTGCGCGAGGCCGAAGAGGCCATGCAGCACATGCAGCAGCAGCTGACCGGAAACCTGCGCCAGAAAGAGCGGCTGGCGCAGCTTGGCGGCGCGGTGGCCAAGATCAGCCACGACCTGCGCAACATTCTGACAACGGCCCAGCTGTTTGCCGACCGGATGGAGGGCAGCGCCGATCCTTCGGTCGCCCGGTCAGCGCCCAAGCTGGTGGCGTCGATCAGCCGGGCGGTGGCACTGTGCGAATCGACGCTGGCCTTCGGCAAGGCCGAAGAGGCGGTGCCAACCCTGCGCCCGGTCCGCCTGGCCCATCTGGCCGAGGAGGTGGCCGAGGCCGAGGGGCTGGCCGAAGGGGCGTCGGTGGCTTGCCTGATCGAAGTGGCCGAAGACCTTGAGGTGCGGGCCGACCCGGAGCAACTTTACCGCGTGCTGGCCAATCTGGTCCGCAACGCCCGGCAGGCGATCGAGGCGACGGGGCAGGGCGGCACCATCGAGGTTTCCGCCGGCGAGGATGCGGCCGAATGGTGGATTCGCATCGGCGACACCGGCCCCGGTCTGCCCGAACGTGCGCGTGAGCATCTGTTCGAAGCCTTTCAGGGCGGCGCGCGCAAGGGCGGCACCGGGCTTGGCCTTGCGATTGCGGACGAACTGGTGCGCGGCCACGGTGGCACGCTGGAACTGGCGCGCAGCGACGCTGAGGGGACCGAGTTTCTGATCCGCCTGCCGAAGGACGAACATCCCGTCTGAGGGTTTTCGTGATTTGGCCCTTGCAATGCCCCGGCCGGGGGGCTAAATGCCGCCCTCACGACGGACCCGTAGCTCAGCTGGATAGAGCATCAGACTACGAATCTGAGGGTCGGGCGTTCGAATCGCTCCGGGTCCGCCACTACCCCTTGAAATCATTGATTGTTTAGCCGAGCATTCGGCCTTACCCATCAATGAACCCACCATCTTGAAAACGCTTGAGACGCTAGGACGGATGTTCTGGACAACGCAGCGAAACTAGAATGCCTTCTGCAACCCGGCTTGTTTCAGCGATTCGTTGGCCGTGTGCCGAGACTTTGACCCACGATCTACAGTGAAGTAACGGTCAGAGATGGGGCTATACCAAATTTCATGGTCTCCGCGACCCTGACGGTCGAAGTTGCACCCGGCTTCCCTCAGCTTCTCAATCAAGTCCTTGTAGAAGCTTGCCACCTAGGGAAAGCCTCATGCAGCGCAATCTGCGGGGATGCGAAGCAGTTTGTCAGCCATAATGTGAACGGGGATATCGCTCGCCGCGCCCTCGAACCCGTTCAACTCAACCAGATCGACGATTGCGGTACATACTTTGTCGGACAGCTTTTCCAAGGTTTCCGCTTCCACTGCGAGACCCTCGATATCGCTCGTTGTAGCCACCCAGACACCCGCCTCTTCGTCCCAGTCAGCCCGAACGATGATGGTGTGTTTTTGCATGGTCACTCCGTTCTTCTGCGAATCAAGGGTAACATGAAACTGTGTCGCCCTGACAGACACTAGATATGTGGTCTGATCGTGACGTTCTGCCAGAGTTCGGTAGCGGAGACGTTATCATGCCAAGCGTTACCGCAAAGTTCCAATGACATTGAGACTGCGGGTTCAAAGCGCAAACCTTTCCTCATAACGGAAAGGTCAGTTGGCAAAGCTGCCCGAGTCGGTAAGGCGGGCTTGGCTCAGGGCGGTGAGGATTTCCAGAAGGGGCTGCACGCTGCGCGACTGGACGCGGTGGAAGCGGCGGGCGATTTGGTCGGGGGTGGCTTCGCCCAGATCGTGCAGGGCTGCGCGGACGGCGGCGATCTGATCGGGCATGGTCTTGGGCCAGGGTGTCTTGGCGGTTGTCTCGGTCGGGCCAATGTCCAGCGCGCCTTGTTCGCCCTTGGCGGCAACCGCGCGGCCTTGCGGGTTCTGGTAGTCGGGGCGAAGCCATCGCACCAGCCCGCGCGCTTCCTCGGCTGCGCGGGTGCGGTTCAGGTCCACCAGCCGGTGCAGGATTTCATCGTCGGTCAGGTTGGCGGGCCAGCCATAGGCGGCGGCCACCTCGGCGTCGATCTGGTCGTGCAGGTCGCGCAGGATGCCGATCAGGCCCTGATCGTAGATTTCGCGGTCCTTGCCTTCGATCCGCTGCCCGGCCCGCAGCTTTTCCAGCACGTTATACATCCCAGTCAGGGTCAGCTTGGGGTGCGCCGCCTGTTGCGCCTTGCGATGAGCGTCAAGCTGTTCGCCAAGGCTGCGGAGGCGCGTCTTCTGATCTTCGGTCGGGTCGGGGAAAGGGAAGGGATCAAAACACCGCGTCTTATTGTATCTGGGCGTGGCCCCGAGGTCGCCTCCTTGGGCAAGCGCCCAAACGTCGTGAAGTCGTCCAGAAAGCACAGAGAGAAACCAGCCATCACTAAGGCCGATGCCATACGCACCATGTTCGACATCTGTCTGCCGATCAGCAAACTCGAAGAGCCGATACTTGGAAGTTTCTGGCGCGACGATAAATCGGTCAAGACCGCGCTTCAGAGCTCGGTATTCCCTATTGGACCTACGGAACCGCCACCATTCGCGCCTTAGCTTGGGGTCATTGTTTTCCTTGCGCTTAGGGAAAACTCGGTCCCTAAGCCGCTGGTAAGTCCAAGGGAAGTCGTTCCGCAGCTCGTCTTCCGACTCAACTTCCCAAGCATCAATAACATACCTGCGCTTTCGGAGCTTGGTCAGCTCGTGAGCCGACAAGATGGTACGCAGGTGCTTACGCTCGTGTTCTGGACAGGTTTTCGCCTCGCTTGAGGTGAGCATGAAGCCCCGGCCACCCGTAGCAAAGCCCATCGAACATAGATCGACGTTAGCCTTAAGTGTGCCCGTCGACAGGACGTCAGCACCAAGTATCAGATTCGGTCGGATGGTTCCGAGTTCGCTCGAAAGTTGAACCGTCCAGCCTTCCGACGCATCTTCGGCCTTTTCTTCGGAAACAAGTTCTACTAATCGGCCAGTCGATTTGCCACGACTAGTGAGCTGCTGCCGGTTTCGTGGACACGAAGATAAGATCGTGACCCAGGAACTGGAGAGTGGATATGACAAGACGAAAGTTCAGCCGCGAGTTCAAGATCGAGGCCGTGCGGCTGGTGACGGACCGGGGCGTTGCGGTGG
>JACZKR010000257.1 GCA_014859945.1 Paracoccaceae bacterium
ACTCTGGCGCCCGCCGTGCCGGCCCGCGCCGCCACGCCAGCGCCCTATTACCTGCGGATGACACTGCTGGACAAACCCGGCGCTCTGGCAAAAATCGCCACCTGTCTGGGTGAGGCCGGCGTATCCATCGACCAGATGCGCCAGATCAACCAGCCGGGGGATGAAGACGACGACGCCATCGTGCTGTTCGTCACCCACAAGGCCGCGCCCGCCGACATCGCCCATGCGATGGAGCATTTCGCGGCCACGGGCGTTCTGGTGGGCGCCCCGGTGGCCATCCGGATCGAGGAAGTCTAGGGCATCCCGCGCCGCCGGCGGGTCAAACTGCGCGCCGCGGGCCGGCGTTAGCGTCACCACGCTTGCCCGCCGTGACCGGGGCCGCTAAGGCTCGGCCAAACGCATTCTTGAAGGATTCCCCGATGTCCGAAGCCAATGAGTTCCAGGACCGCATGCTTTCCCTGGGCCTTGCCCGTGTTTCCGAAGCGGCGGCGCTCGCCTCGGCGCGGCTGATCGGCCGGGGCGATGAAAAGGCCGCCGATCAGGCCGCCGTCAACGCCATGCGCGACCAGCTGAACCTTCTCGACATCGCCGGGGTCGTGGTGATCGGCGAAGGCGAACGCGACGAAGCCCCGATGCTTTACATCGGCGAAGAGGTCGGCACCGGCAAAGGCCCGGCGGTGGACATTGCGCTTGACCCGCTGGAAGGCACGACGCTGACCGCCAAGGACATGCCCAACGCCCTGACCGTGATCGCCATGGCGGCGCGCGGCACCCTGCTGCACGCTCCCGATGTCTATATGGAAAAGCTGGCCATCGGCCCGGGCTTCAAACCCGGCACCGTGACCATGACGATGAGCCCGTCCGAGCGCGTTTCGGCCCTGGCCGCCGCCAAGGGCGTCTCGACCGAGAACATCACGGTCTGCGTGCTGGACCGGCCGCGCCATGAAGAGATGATCAAGGAAATCCGCTCGACCGGCGCCGCGATCCGCCTGATCACCGACGGTGACGTGGCCGGGGTGATGCACTGCGCCGAGCCGGAAAAGACCGGGATCGACATGTACATGGGGTCGGGCGGCGCACCCGAAGGCGTTCTGGCCGCCGCCGCGCTGAAATGCATGGGCGGGCAGTTCTTCGGCAAGCTTCTGTTCCGCAACGATGACGAACGCGGCCGCGCCCGCAAGGCCGGCATCACCAATTTCGACCGCGTCTATACCCGCGACGATCTGGTGCGCGGCGACGTGATCTTTGCCGCCACCGGCGTCACCAACGGCTCGCTGGTGTCGGGCATCCGGCGGGAACCGGGCTGGGTCACGATGGAAACCATCCTGATGCGGTCCAAGACCGGCTCGGTCCGCCGCATCGAATACCGCACGCCGCTCAAGTAAGCCCTTCGGTCAGATCGGGCTCGGCCCGGGCCTTCCGCGCCAGGAAGGCCACGAAGGCCTTGACCCGCTGCGCGATCAGCCGGTTGTCGGGATAGACGGCATGCAGCGGCACCCGCCCTGCCTGCCAGTCGCCCAGCACCGGCACCAGCCGGCCTTGCCGGATATCCTCTCCGACGATGAAACCGGGCAGCTGGCAGATGCCGGCGCCCTCCAGTGCCGCCAGCCGCAGCGCCCAGCCGTCGTTCAGCTCTAGCCGCGGCGCGACGGGCACCAGCACCCGCGCTTCCCCCCGGCTCATCGGCCAGACCCGCCCGCCCCGCAGATGGGCGAAGTGCAGAAGGTCATGGCCGGCAAGATCTCCCGGCTCTGCCGGCACTCCGCGCCGCGCCAGATAATCGGGCCGCGCGCAGGTGTGCAGAAGTGACGCCCCCAGCTGCCGCGTCACCAGGTTCGGCTCGACCGCCAGTGTGCCGCGCACGGCCAGGTCGAAATGCCGCTCGATCAGGTTGTGGGCAGCGTTCGACAGGTCAAGCTCGATCGTTATGCGGGGATGTTCGGCCAGAAACTCGGCCACCCAGGGGATCAGGAAGCGTTGGCCCAGATCGGGCGGCGCCGTCACCCGCAGCCGGCCTTCGGGCGCGGTCTGTTCCGCCCGCGCCGCGCGCTCTGCCGCGTCCACCCGGTCGGGCAGATCGGCCAGCCGATCACGAAAGGCCTGCCCTGCCGGGGTCAGCCGCACCGCCCGGGTTGACCGGTGCAACAGCCGCACCCCCAGCCGCGCCTCAAGATCGGCCACCTGCGCGCTGACCGTGGCCCGCGTCAGCCCCAGCGCCGCCGCCGCGCCGGTAAAGCTTTCATGCGCGGCCACGGCAAGAAAGGCGGCAAGCCCATAAAGCGGATCAACCGTCTTCATCTGTCGGATCATCCAGACAATCTTGTGGGGTCCGCCCGGATTATCAGGGCGGTGGCACAAGGGTATACCAGCGCCACTTTCATGCAACCATTAAGGAAATCCCAGATGCAACCGTTTGAACAGGCTGCCTTTTCACCCGCCGGAGCCGGTCAGATCGTGACCGACCGCTTCGGCCGCCACACCATCCGCATTGCCGCGGCAGAGACCGGGGGGCGCCTTGGCGTCTTCGAGGCCGAAGTGCCCCCCGGTGAAGGCCCGCCGCCCCATATCCACGACCACGAGGATGAATTCTTCCGCGTGCTGTCCGGCAGCTTCGCCTTCTGGTGCAACGGCGCGCGCGTCGATCTGACGGCGGACGGCACGCTGGTCGTGCCGCGCGGCGCAGTCCACCGCTTTCAGAACACCGGCAGCACGCCCGGCCGGCTGATGTGCGTGATGACCCCCGGCGGGTTCGAGGGCTTCTTCC
>JACZKR010000258.1 GCA_014859945.1 Paracoccaceae bacterium
GGGCGCCGCCGGCGGCGCCCAGGATGAAGCCCGCCCGCCGCCCGTGCCGCGCCATGAAGGCGGAGATCGGCGCGGCCGTCAGCATCGAGCCCGCAACGGCGGCCGAAATCGGCAGCGTTGCCCAGCAGGGATTGGGCGCAAGCCCTTGCCCTGCCAGCCCGGCGATGGTGAAGATGATCGGCATCTGCGCCCCCAGCACCGCTTGGGCGGCGACAAGGACAAAGACGTTGCGGCGGGCGATGCGGTCGTCGGACATATGCATGATGCGTCAGGCCTAGGCCGCCCGGCGCCGATGGGCAAGGGGGCGTGATGGTTGGACGCATCATCGAGGGGCCGGATTGCGTGGCCGAAGGTGCCGCCTGGCTGGCCGCGGCCGAGCCGCGCTTTGCCCATGCGCTGGTGCTGACCGGCCCCCTGCCGCTGCGCCGCCGGCCCGAGGGCTTTGCGGCACTTCTGTCCGCCATCGTCAGCCAGCAGGTCTCGGTCGCCTCGGCCAATGCGATCTGGGCCCGGCTTGAAGCCGCCGGCCTGACCGACCGCGCCGCCATGGCCGCGGCCGATGATGAGGCGTTGCGGGCGGCGGGCCTGTCGCGGCAGAAGGCGCGCTATGGCCGGGCGCTGGCGCAGTCGGCACTGGATTTCGACGCGCTGCGCCATCTGCCCGATGCCGAGGTGGTGGCGCATCTGGTGGCCGTGCCGGGGATCGGGGTCTGGACGGCCGAGATCTATGCGATGTTCGCTCTTGGCCGCGCCGATGTCTTCGCCCCCGGCGATCTGGCCCTGCAGGAAGGCGCGCGGCTGCTGTTCGACCTGCCCGAACGGCCAAAGGACCGCGCCCTGCGCAGCATGGCCGAGGCCTGGAGCCCCTGGCGCTCGGTTGCGGCGCGCGTGCTTTGGGCCTACTACCATGTGATCCGACAGCGGGAGGGCATCCGGTGACACGCGCGCTTCAGTTCAAACGCAAGGCCGCGAAATCGGGCCGGGCGAAAAGCCTGATGGTCTTCCTGCACGGCTATGGCGCCGACGGGGCCGACCTTCTGGGGCTGGCCGATCCGCTGGCGCCCTATCTGCCCGACACGGTCTTTGTGGCGCCCGATGCGGCGGACCCCTGCAAGAACAACCCCTTCGGCTTCCAGTGGTTCGGCATTCCGTGGATGGACGGCACGCCCGAGGAAGAGATGGTGGCCGGCATCGTCCGCGCGGTCGAGGACATCAACGCCTTCCTCGATGAACGGCTGGCGGCCGAGGGTCTGGGCCCCGAGGCGCTGGCGGTCTTCGGCTTTTCCCAGGGCGCGATGATGGCGCTGCACATCGCGCCGCGCCGTCCGGCGGCCCTTGCCGCGGTGGTCGCCTGTTCGGGCCGGCTGATGGCGCCCGAGCTTCTGAAGGCCGAGGCCCGGGTCTTCCCGCCCGTGCTGCTGATGCACGGCGACCGTGACCCGGTGGTGCCCTTCGAATCGATGGAAGAGGCCGAGCAGGAGCTGGGTCTGGCCGGGTTCGACGTCTTCAGCCATGTGATGAAGGGCACCCCCCACGGCATCGCCCCCGACGGGCTGAGCGTGACCATGCAGTTCCTGCGCGAACGCCTGCCGAAATAAGGCGGGCCGGGGGACTCGGCTGCCGGAACGCCCCGTAGGGTGCGTGTTCACACGCACCATCCCCGCGCGCCATGGCGAAGGCCATCGCCTTCGCCACTTCCCACCACCCGCAACCCTCGCCGGACGGGCCTCAAA
This sequence comes from Paracoccaceae bacterium, assembly GCA_014859945.1. Classification (GTDB taxonomy): domain Bacteria; phylum Pseudomonadota; class Alphaproteobacteria; order Rhodobacterales; family Rhodobacteraceae; genus Fuscibacter. The sequence goes on from JACZKR010000258.1 coordinate 1,734, forward strand.
GGCCCGTCCGGCGAGGGTTGCGGGTGGTGGGAAG
>JACZKR010000259.1 GCA_014859945.1 Paracoccaceae bacterium
GGCGGCAAGGGCCAGCACCGGCAGATCACCCGACAGCGGCAGGCTGCGCCAGTCGGCGGCGGCGGTGCCTGTGGTGGCCCCCGGCACGGCGGCGGGCGCCATGGCCTTCAGCGCGCGGCGCAGCGCGGCTTCACCCGGCACCACGGCGGCAAGCGCTGCGGTCAGTTCCGCTGCCTGACCGGCGGTCAGAAGGGGCAGCGCGGCATCGGTGATGGTCGAGGGGCAGACGGCCCCGCCCCTGATCTGGCAGGTCAGCCGGTTCAGCCGCACGGCGCCGGTGCCGCAGGCCACCACCAGCCCCTCGGGCGTGGCAGACAGAACCTGACCGGGCGCGCCCGTGCCCTCGGCCAGATCGGCGGTGCCGACGTTCAGCACGCGATGGCCGGTATCGATCTTGGCGGTGGTCAGCGGGTTCCAATAACGGCCATGGTCCAGCGCGCGGACCATCCGGGCCACTGCCTCGGCCGGTTGGGCGAAATCGAGCCGGCCCATCGCGGCGGGGCGGTCGTGGCGCAGATGCAGGCTGCGGCGCGACAGGTCCTGCGGCACCGGACGCGGGGTGGTTTCCAGTTGCGACAAGAGGGCGGGAAAGCTTTCCAGCGCCGCCTCGAAACAGCGGGTGTTGAGCGTCAGCGCGGTATCGGTGGGTGCGATGTCAAAACTCCGCGCCTCAAGCACGTCGCCTTCGTCGATGCCCGGGGTGATCAGGTGCCAGGCGATGCCATGCCGCGCCTCACCGGCCAAGAGCGCCCAGACCGGCGCGTTCAGCCCGGCATGGGCAGGCAGCGGCCCGTCGTGAAAGTTCACCGCCCCGTGCGCCGCAAGCGCCAGAACCTCGGGCGGGATGACCGACAGGTTCGCCACCGACAGAAGCCAGTCCACCTGCCGCCCGGCCAGCGCCCCCCAGTCACCGGCCGCAACCACGGGCAGGCCCGCGCCTTCGGCCCATGACCGCACGTCGGGGTGGCGGGTGACAACGGCGGCAATCCGGTGGCCGCGCGCCAGCATCTGGGCGCCGCATTCGCGGGTCAGGGTTTCATTGCCGATCAGCAGGGCGGAAAACGTCATTCTTCACTCCTTCGCGGCGCCACCGGCCGGGCCGGGCGCCAGTGCCGCGGGCCTGCGCCGCAATAGCGGCGCCATCAGGGCGCGGGCATGATGTGCGACCATATCGCGCAAGTAGCGCGGCGGGTCGCCCCTGTCCTTGCGCTGGATCAGAAGCCGTGCCCGCCACAGCACCCCGCCCGCCACGGCGGCCAGCGTGGCCGCCACCGCATAGGCGCGGCCGTGGTTCGTGACGAAGTAATGCCAGCGCGAATCCAGCCAGAAACCGGGTATCCGCTGCCATGTCTTCATCCCGGTCGAGACCGAGCCGATATGGGTGACCCGGCTTTCCACGACATAATCGGTGGGCCAGCCCGCCAGCGCGGCGCGGCGGCAGAGGTCGGTTTCCTCAAAGTAAAGGAAGAAGGTCTCGTCAAACAGCCCGATCCGGTCCAGCACGCTGCGCCGCATCATCAGGCTGGCGCCGGCCAGCCAGTCGACCCGCGTCGTCGCCTGCGGGATGGGTTGCGCGACGATGTGGCGGCGCAGAAGGCGGCTGACCGGGCCGAAGCGCAACTGCGCCTCGAACTCGCCGGCGGCCGAGGGGAAGCGGAAGGCGGTGCGGTGCGGCACGCCGTCGGGGCCGTGAATGAAACTGCCGGCAAAGCCCACATCGGGGTGGGTTTCCAGATGGGTCAGCAGGGCGCGGATGGCATCGGGCGCCGGAAAGGCATCGGAGTTCAGGATATAGACGTAATCCGGCAGGCTGCCGTCGGGCAGGCCGGCGCGGATGCCAAAATTGTTGCCCGCGCCGAAGCCGCCGTTGCGCCCCGATTGCAGCACCCGCACCGCCTGCGGACCGCGGTCCCAGCCGCGGGCGCGGACCGCATCGGCCATCACCTGCTCGCTGCCGTCGCAAGAGGCGTTGTCGACGATCACCAGCGCGCCGTCGATGCCATCCAGCGCCGCCAGCGCGGCCTCGGCCGCCTGAAGCGTCATCTGCGGCGTGCGCCAGTTCAGCAGGACGGTCAGCAGGCGCGGCATGGCTATTCTGCCGCCGCAGCACGGAACGGCACAACCCGGCCCGGCCCGCCTTCGGCCTCGGCCACGGCGGCGCGCAGACGCGCGGCCAGCACGCGGACATTCGGCTCCAGCACCATGGAATCGTGGTCGCCCGGCACCTCGACCACCGACAGGGCGGGGGCAAAGCGGGTCAGGTCATTGTCGGCAAAGACATATTCCTTGGCCGCCGACACCCAGTTGCCGCCCGTCACCTGCCAATGACGGTCCAGCGGCGGGCGGAACAGCACCGTCGCGCCCCGCCGTTCCGGCAAGTCATAGCTGCCGATGGCCTGACGGAAAGCCGCCTCGATCGCGGCGTTGTGGAAGCCCGAGGGGTCGGCCTGCACGGGCGCACGGCGTTTCTGCCGTTCCCACGCAATGCGGTTGCGCGCCCATTCGGCCAGATAGCCCGGCCCACCGGCGCGCAGTTCGGCCAGCTTGATCAGCGCCTTGTCGGCGCGGCTCAGCACCGGACGGCGCGGAAGCGGGGTATCCAGCAGCGCCAGCAGCGAAACCACCTCGCCCGCCGCTTCCAGTTGCCGCGCCATTTCCCAGGCAGTCAGGCCACCGCCCGAGAAGCCGCCCAGCAGGTAGGGACCATGGGGCTGCACTTGCCGCAGTTCAGCGATGTAATCCGCCGCCGCTTCGGGGATCGAGTTGTGGGGGGTATCTTCGCCCAGCAACCCGCGCGCCTGCAGCCCGTAAAAGGGCCGGTCGGCGCCCAGAAGCTGCGCCAAGTGCCGCAGGTTCAGCACATTGCCGAACATGCCCGCCACCAGGAAGAACGGCGTCCGCGCGCCGCCTTCGCCTTCGTGCATCGGCACCAGATGGGTAAAGCGGCGGCGCGGGGCGGCGGCGGTTACGGGGCTGTCGCCTTCGCCCACTTCATCCGCGATCAGCCGGGCGCAGGCGGCGATGGTCGGTGCCTCGAACAGGACCGAGATCGGGAAATCGACGCGCCATGTCTTGCGCACCAGCGCGAACAGCCGCACCGCGATCAGCGAATGGCCGCCAAGATCAAAGAAGCTGTCTTCAACCCCCACGCGCGCCACGCCCAGAAGGTCCTGCCAGATGCCGACCAGCGTGCGTTCGATGTCGTTGCGGGGCGCGACATAATCGTTGTCCAGATCGGGCCGCTCAAAGCTTTGGCCTTCGGTCCGGGCGGCTTCGGCCTCGGCGGTCTGGCGGATCAGGGCGGGCAGATCCAGCGAGGAAACGATGACCTGCGGCAGACCACGGCCCAGCGCGCGGGCGAAGGCGGAGGCACCCTCTTCGGGCCGGATGCCTTGGGTGAAGGTGGCCATCAGACGCTCTTCGGCGGGCGAAAGGGGGCGGCCGCCGGCGCCCTGATCATAGGTCAGTTCGCGCGGGTCGGGATCGGCAAAGGCCAGCGCGCCGTCCAGACGGCGGATGGTGAAACCCTCGATTTCGGCACAGACCTCCCCCTCGGGGGTGGCCAGCGTCACGTCAAAGCGGGCGGTGGGGCGGTCGGCGCGGTTTTCGGCGGCGTTGCGGACATGGCTTACGATATCGGCCGGCAGGTCACGCAGCAGGCTGAGCCGGCCATACCCCACCGGCACCCACAGGTGATCGGGGCGATAGCCGTCGATCAGGCCCATGGCCCAGCCCGTCGCCAGGTCCATCAGCGCCGGATGGGCCAGCCAGCCCTGTTCGGGTTCGGCCCGGAAGGGCAAGGGCAGCACCAGCCGCGCCAGACCCTCACCTGCGCCGATGCTGCGCGACCGCAGCACCCGCCAGCGCGGGCCAAAGGCCAGATGCGCCTCTTGCGGGCTTGCCAGCCCCTCACCGAATTCCGGCGCGGGCAGGCGGGTGGCGATGGCTTGCGGGTCGATGCGGCGCGGCGCGGCGGTGGCGGGCGACAGGACAGCCTGCGCATGCAGCACCCAGCCCGTCCGACCCTGCCGTTCCAGCCCCGAGCGCAGGTCGAAGGCATAGCCCTGTTCGCTGCGGGTCAGGGTGACGCGGACCGGCCGCACCTCACCCTCGGCCACGGCCAGCGGGCGGAAGAAGGTCAGGTCGGAGATCTGCAGCGGGCCGGTTTCGCCGTTCGCGCGCCAGGCTTCGGCGGCCAGTTCGATCATGCCAGTGCCGGGGATCAGCGCCTGCCCCGCCTTGGTGCGGTGGCCGTCCAGCACCCAGCGGTCCAGCCCGTAATGCGCGGTGAACATGCGGTTGCCGGCGGCGTCAAAGCTGGCCTCGTCCAGCATCGGCGCCTTCAGCGGCACGCGCGGCGGCGTGGCCTGGGTGCCGGTGCGTTCGGCCAGCGCCTCGGCAGCCATGCCGACGCCGGTCCAGATGCCCCAGTTCAGCGCGACGACCCGGGTCGCCCCGCCCGCGCGCGACTGGGCATAAGCGTTGAGGAAGGCATTCGCCGCCACATAATCCACCTGCCCCGCCGGCCCGGTGACGGTGGAGGTTGAGGAAAACAGCACCATCAGCCCGATGCTGCCATCGGGGAACAGCCGGTCCAGTACCAGCGTTCCGTGCAGCTTGGGCGCAAAGACCTCTTCCACCTGCGCGGGGGTCTTGGTCATCAGCGGGCCGTCCTGCACAACGCCGGCAGCGTGGATCACCGCCTGCACCTTGCCGAACCGCGCCTCGGCCAGCGAGACGGCGGCGCGCATGTCTTCCAGATTGCAGACATCGGCCGGCGCCACCAGCACCTGCCCGCCCAAAGCCTCAAGCCGTTGCAGGGCCTGAATGCGACGGCTGATCGGGTCGGCCGGGTCATGCGCCGCCAGCCAGCGCGGCCAAAGCGCGCGTTCCGGCAGGCCGCGCCGCGCGATCAGCGTCAGGCGCACACCGAAGCGGCGCACCAGATCCTCGGCCACGGTCAGGCCGATGCCGCCAAAGCCGCCGGTGATCAGCACATGGGCGCCGTCGGGCAGGGTGAATTCACCCTCGGGCAGCGGCTCGGCCCGCAATTCCTGGGCATAGCGGCGGTCGCCGCGCAGGGCGGCGGTGGCGGGGGCCGGGTCTTGCAGCAGTTCCTCGATCACGCGGTCGGACAGGGACGACAGATCGGCCTGCCCCCGGCGCGGGGCGGGCGGCAGCGCCAGATCAAGGGTGGAAACCGTCACCCCCGGCAGTTCGCGCGGAATGACCAGAGCGGGCCCCGCGACCATCGCCTTTTCGGGATGCACCAGCGCGCCGTCGCGCAACCGCGCCGCGCCGGTGGTGAAGACGGTCAGATGCAGCGGGCGGGGCAGGTTTTCCTCGGCCATGGCCTGGGCAAGGAACAGAAGCGAATGGAAGCCCTGTTCCAGATTGCGGTGCAGAAAGCTGGAACCGGGGCGGAAGCTTTCACTGCGCGTCACCAGCCAGAAATGCGCGATCCGGGTGGGCAGATGGCCCCGGCGCATCAGATCGGCGATCAGCGCGTCATAGCCTTCGCGGCCGCGTTCGGGGGCCAGAACGTGGCCTTGCGGACCGTCGGTGGCAAAGGCATCGCCGGCGCGGACCGTATGCACCTGATGGCCGGCGGCGCGCAGGCGGGCAACGGTGGCCGCGCCCAGACCGCAGTCATCCAGAAAGACCAGCCAGCTCTGCGTTGCGGCTTCGGCCAGATCGGCACAGTCGAACCCGGCCGAGACCGGGCGCCAATGCGGCTTCCATCCCCATTGCGCCAGATCATCGATGCGGGCCGGCAGGGCGGCCTCTTCGGCGGCAGCCTTGCCGGGCTGGATGAAATAGGGCTTGCGCTGGAAGGCATAGGTCGGCAGCGGCACCCGGTTGCGGCGGGCGCCGGCCCAGATCGGCTCCCAGTCAACGGCAACGCCGCAGGCCCAGAGGCGGGCGATGGTGCCGATGTGCCAGGCATCGTCGGCCATCGCCTGTTCGGGGTGGCGCAGCGCGGCAATCACCTGCCCCGCCGGCACGCCATTGGCCTGCGCCAGCGACGACAACGCGCGGCCCGGCCCCATTTCCATGAAGACGCGGGGGGTGTCTTTCAACGCCGCCATGCCGCGCTGGAAATCGACCGTGTTGCGCAGGTGCTGCACCCAGTATTCCGGATCGGTCGCCTGCGCCGCCGTCAGGGCCGCGCCCGTGCGGTTCGAGATGATGGGCAGCGCCGGCGCATTCAGCCGGATGCCGCGCAGATAGTCGCCGAAGCGGCCAAGGATCGGCTGCAGCATCCGGCTGTGCGCGGCGATGTCGATGGCGATGCGCTGGGTTTCCACGCCCTCGCCCGCCAGCGTTTCGGCCAGCGCCTTCAGCGCGGCATCGGGGCCGGACACCACGCACAGCCCCGGCGCGTTGACCGAGGCCATGTCCAGATCGCCCGTCAGGCGGGGGCGCAGGTCGGCCTCGGCCATGGGCACCGACAGCATGCCGCCGGGCGCGATGGTGTCGAACAACTGGCCGCGCAACAGGACAAGGCCGATGCAATCCTCAAAGCTCATCACGCCCGCCAGCGCGGCGGCGGTGTTTTCGCCCATGGAATGGCCGATCAGCGCGGCGGGGGTGACGCCCCAGCTTTCGTAAAGCTTCGCCAGCGCGAATTCGGTGATCATGATCAGCGGCAACTGGACCGAGGGCCGCTTCAGCGCCTCATTCGCCGCCGCCTCCTGCCCCGGTTCGGGCAGCCACAGCGCGCGGATGTCATAGTCCAGCTGCGGCTCCAGCACGGCAAGGCCGCGGTCCATCCAGTCGGCAAAGACCGGCTCTGTCTCATACAGATCGCGGGCCATGCCGGCGTATTGCGCGCCGCCGCCGGGGAACATGAAGACCACTTCGGGCGCGTCCAGCCGGTCGTGGCTGAAGACGCGGCGGGCATCGGCGCCTTCCAGCAGCCGCGCGGCCTCTTCATGGCTTTCGGCCACGATCACCCGGCGCTTTTCAAAGGCGCGGCGGCCTTCCTTCAGGGTGAAGGCCACATCGGCCAGCGGCTGTTCGGGGTGCGCCCGCAGATGCGCCGCCAGACGGGCCGCCTGCGCATCCAGCGCAGCCTTCGTCCGGGCCGAGATCACCAGCGGCTGGAAGGGCCAGATGCTGTCTTCGCTGGCCGCGCGGGGCGGCGCCTCTTCCAGCACGGCATGGGCATTGGTGCCGCCCACACCAAGGCTGTTGACGCCGGCGCGCCGCACCGGCGCCTGCCAGTCGGTCAGCCGGTCATTGACGCGGAAGGGGCTGGTCTCGAAGTCAATCGCGGGATTGGGCGCCTCATACCCCAGGCTGGGCGGCAGTTGCCGGTGATGCAGCGAAAGCGCGACCTTAATCAGACTGGCCACCCCTGCGGCGGTATCCAGATGGCCGATGTTGGTCTTGACGCTGCCGATGCGGCAGGTACCCACCGCGTCCGAGGTTTCGCGGAAGGCCTGCGTGAGGGCCGCCACCTCGATCGGGTCGCCCAGATAGGTGCCGGTGCCGTGGCATTCGACATAGCTGACGCTGTCGGCCGGAACGCCGGCCACCGCCTGCGCCTCGGCGATGCAGCGGGCCTGACCATCGACCGAGGGCGCAAGGTAGTTGGCCTTCGACGCCCCGTCATTGTTGACCGCGCTACCCTTGAGGATGGCCCAGATATGATCGCCGTCGCGGATGGCATCCCGTGCCCGCCGCAACACCACACAACCCGCGCCCGAACCAAAGACCGTGCCCTGCGCCCGGTGGTCGAAGGCGTGGCAATGGCCATCGGGCGACAGGATTTCGCCTTCCTGATGCAGATAGCCGCGCGCGTGGGGCAGCTCGATGGTCACCCCGCCCGCCAGCGCCATGTCGCATTCGCCGCCCAGAAGCGCCTGCGCCGCGTAATGCACCGCGACAAGGCTGGTGGAGCAGGCGGTCTGCACGTTCACCGACGGCCCCTTCAGGTCGAAGATGTGGCTGACGCGGGTGGACAGGAAATCCTTGTCGTTGCCGGTATGGCGCAGAAGGAACATGCCGGTCTGATCAACCAGATCGCGGTTCGAGCAGAGGTTGAAGTAGAAATAGCTGCCCATGCCGCAGCCGGCATAAACCCCGATGGCACCGCCGAAATTCTCGGGCGGGTGGCCGGCGTTTTCAAGCGCCTCCCATGCCACCTCAAGGAACTGGCGGTGCTGGGGGTCAAGGATCGCGGCGTCCTTCTGCGAGAAGCCGAAGAATTCCGGGTCAAACCCCTCGAACCCGTCCAGAACGGCGGCGGCGGGAACATAGTTCGGCCGCGCAATCCGGGCCGGGCTTTCGCCCGCGGCCAGCAGGTCTTCGCGCGACAGGACGCGGATCGATTCCACGCCGGCGGCAAGGTTCTGCCAATAGGCCGCGATGTCGGGCGCGCCGGGCAGATGCGCCGCCATGCCGACCACCGCGATATCGGTTTCGGAAATGCCGTTGAACTCGGAACCGTCAGCCATCAGCCCTTACCCTTTGCCCCGGCCTGTCAGCCGGCGGCGAACCTTCGACAAACTAACGCATTTCCGCCGCCAAACCTACCCGCCGCGGCGCCGTGGCGGCGATAGTGCACCCATCGGCGACAATGCCCGGGGAATGCCTGATTTCGGTCGCAAAGCGCCGCGGAAAACGGCGAAGCGGGCTACCAGAACCCCGCGCCGGCGCCTTTGGCCATGCGATACTGCGCCCTCAGGTAAACAATCAGATCAAAGGCGAAGCCCGGCAATGCAACCGCAAGGCGGCGCGCCTGCAACGGGCGGGTGAAGGCCCGCATCAGCCGCTTGGTCAGGAAATGCAGCGGCACATATCCGCCCGGCGCGGCCGGCAGCCGGGCGGCGATGACCGAGGGCAGCCAGCCATCGTCGCGCGCGGCGGTGGCCAGTTCTTCGGCCCGGTCCTCGGGCGGCAGGTCGCGCAGGGCGGCAAAGGCGGCGGCGTTGATGGCCGATCCGATCACGATCCGCTCCTGATGGCGGATCAGCCGGCCGATGGACCTTTCGCTTTCATAGATATGGGCCAGCCCCTCAAGCCCGTCGATGCGGCTGAAATCCTCAGGCCCCGTCAGCGCGTCGGTCAGGACCATGGCGCGCAGGAAGCCGTCTTCGACAGGCAGGCCGACGGGCAGGTGAAAACGACGGGCGCGGGCGGCGGGCATGGCGTAAAGCTGACCGCAGATCGCGGTCTTCCAGTCGTCCAGCCCGCCCCCCGCAGCGGCGATCAGCCGGTCGGTCAGCGACAGTTGCTGCGGCACGGCGACGATGTCCTTGACCGGCTGGCTGTTCAGCGCCCAAAGCGCCGGACGCGCGACCAGCCCGCGGATCAGCCGGGAAAGGCAATCGGGCGCGGGCAGGCGGATATCGGCATCGGCAAAGACCAGCACTTCGGCATCGGGGCGCGCGATGCCGTGGACGAAGCGGTTCCAGCTGCGCGACTTGCCGCCTTCGGCCAGTTCCACCACGTCAACCACGCTGCCGGCGGCGGCGGCGCGGGCCAGCGCGGCGGTGTCATCGGTGCAGCCGTTGGCCAGAATGACGATGCGGGCGTCAATACCGGACAGGTCCTGCAGGCGAAGGCCGGCGACCATGGCAGCGATGCCCGCAGCCTCATCATGGGCGAAAACGCAGATATCGGCTTTGATCGCCATCAGATCACCGTGCGCCGCGCCCGCCCGCCGTGCAGCCCGGCGCGGCGGGCATCTGCCTGACGGGCCTTGCGCAGGTGACGCAAACGTTCCGCCTCGCCCAGAAGGGCGCCGGCGACCAGCCATGTCAGCGGCACCTGCGTGGCATTGGGCAGAAGGTCCAGCATCGAGGCGCCAAGGATCAGCCCCATCCCCCCGGTGACCACCGAAACCTCACCCCGCCGGGCCAGAAGCGCCTCACGCATCAGAAGGAACAAAGGCAGCGCCGTCAGCCCGAAATCGGCGATGTAGCCGCACCAGCCGTAGATGCCCAGAACGATGATCCAGGCCCCGTCGGCGATGTTCAGCATCTCACCCGTATCCGGGTCATGGGTAAAGTTGCGCCCGAAGCCGCCCCAGCCGAACCAGGGCCGTTCCTCGGCCCGGGCCAGCAGGATTTCCTCGTTCTCGAACCGGAAGCGCAGGGATCCGGCGCGTTCGGTGGAAAAGCCGTTGGCAAAGTCCAGAATGGCATCCAGCGGCACCACATGCAGCCCGCGCAGCAGCGGATAGGCCACGACCACCGCCGCCACCATGCCCGCCACCACCAGCATCAGCCGCGGTGTGGCCAGCAGAAGCAGTGGGCAGAACAGGGCCGCATAGGCCAGCACCCCGGCGCTTTTGCACACCACCAGCATGAAGGCCATGTAAAGGGCGATGGCCAGCGCCTTTGGCCGCTGTTCCGCCGGCGAGACGCGCAGCACGATCAGCGCCGACATCAGGCACATCAGCGTGTAGAACGCGACCCACAGCCCGTGGGGCAGAAAGACCACCGGCCGGTAACCGCCGGCGCGGATGGTCTGAAAGAAGTCGTGCTGGAAGAAGCCATAGACCCAGATGTTCATCTGCGGCGAGACCCTCGCCTCGATCAGCATCGGGATGGAATAGGCCAGCCCCCCGGCAATCATCGCCCCCATCAGCACGCGCATGCCTTCGGGGTTGCCCAGATACTTGCGGCCCAGAAACAGCGGCAGAAGCCAGATCAGCTGGTTCGCCATGGCCGCGAAGGAATCGTAGATCTGCATCCCGCCGATTTCCGTCAGGCGGAAGATCAAGGGGTCGGTGTTGGTCAGCACCGTCAGGAAGGGGCCCAGAACGTAAAGCCCGACCAGCGCCTTGCCGAAGGGATTTTCCGGCAGAAGCGAAATCCGCTCACCCAGCATCAGCACGATGCACAGCGCCGCCATCAGGCCGGGGATGGTGTTCTTGTCCAGATCGGGGATCACCGGCAGGTCGAACTTCACCAAGGGCGGCAGCAAGAGGTAGCCCGCGAGGATCGTCCAGATCAGCGCGCGCTGCGGATCAAGCTTGCGATACATCTGCCAGGTGACCACCGGCCAGATCGCAAGCATCAGGAAGGCTATCGGATTTGGCACGGGTTCAGGGCTCGGTCCGCTGCGGGCTGGGCCGCAGGATTAGCACGTCCGCGCCGCGCGCAACAGAACCGGCAGCCTTTGCCAGACCAGCGCGGCAGCCAGCGACATCAGGAAGGTCAGGCAGGCGGCAAGGAACAGGTTCACGCCGGGGCCAAGGAACTTGTAGCAGACCAGCATGAAGAACGGATGGATCAGGTAGATCACAAAGGCGGCCTGCCCCAGTTCAGGCAGCCAGCGCGCGCGCAGCGGAAGCCGCCAGAACAGCCCGAAGACCGCCAGCGCCGCCAGAGCCGACCATGACCAGTTCGCCCCGTCCGACAGCCACAGCGCGCTGAGGCTAAGCACCGCCGCCGCCGCCGTGGGTATCCACAGATGCCGCATCCGGCAGGCCACGGCCACCAGCAGCCCCAGCACATAGAGGGGCAGCGCAAAGTCCCACTGCTCCAGCGGGGCAGGCAGGACGCGCGCGACCCGCAGTTCCAGCAGCGCAAAGCCCGCCACCGCCAGCGCGGCCGAGGCCATGGCCAGCCGCGCGGGCGTATTGATGTGGCGCACCACCGGCTGCACCAGCAACCCCGCCATGGCGATGAAGGGCAGGAACCACAGGTGGATGGCCGAGCCGTAAAGCAGCGACCACGGATCGGTCACCGGCAGGAACCTGTCGGGCCTGTCCGAGAAGGCCATCTCAAGCGCCCGGTAGAAGGCCGACCACGCCAGCCACGGCACCGCGATCCGCCGCGCGCGCAGCCATGCGTCATAGCTGCCCCCCGCCCGCTGGGCCGAGGAAGCCGCCAGAAAGGCGCTGAGGATCAGGAACAGCGACAGCGACAGATGCCCGAAGATATCGTTGGGCGAGACATAGGCATGGGCCACGACGATGCCGAACGCGGCAAGAAACCGCGCCAGATCGATGGATTGGCGATGGCCCGTCGAGGTTGTCATGAGTCTTGGCTAGTCCCGCAAAGGGCTTCATGGCAACTGTGACACGCAGCAGCACCGGGAAACAATGTGTTGCCCTGCTGGCAATGCCCGCAATTTGGCCGCCCGCCGCAACCGTGCTATCGGGGCGGAAAGTCAGGAAGGACAAAGGGTGCAGTTTCAGTTCGGGCCCACCACCATCGCGGTGAATATCGCCGACAGTGCGGCCCTGCTGGCGGCTGTCCGCGCGCGGCTGACTGCCGGGACGGGCTTTGCGCTGGCGACGATCAACCTCGATCATCTGGTGAAGCTTCAGACCTCTGATGCGTTCCGCCGGGCCTATGCGGCGCAGGATCTGGTGGTGGCCGATGGCAACCCGATCGTCTGGCTGTCGCGGCTGGCGGGGCGGCCGGTGTCGCTGGTGCCGGGGTCCGACATGGTGCTGCCGCTGGCGCGGGTGGCGGCCGAGACCGGGCGCGGCGTGGCGCTGGTGGGGGCGACCGATGCCGCCTTGCAGGCCGCCGCCGACCGCCTGATGCGTGAGGTTCCGGGGCTGGTCGTGGTGATGCGCCACGCCCCGGCCATGGGCTTTGACCCCGAAGGCGACGAGGCCGCCCGCATCCTGCGCGAACTGGCGGCGCGCGGCACCGGCCTGTGCCTGATCGCCCTCGGCGCCCCGAAGCAAGAGGCTTTCGCTGCCCGGGGGCGGCAGATTGCGCCGGGGGTGGGCTTTGCTTCGGTCGGGGC
>JACZKR010000260.1 GCA_014859945.1 Paracoccaceae bacterium
GCCGTCACCAGTTCCGACAGCCCCGCCCCCGGCCGCAGCGGCAGCACCAGCGTCAGCGGCCCCGGCCAGAAGGCCTGCGCCACCGCGCGCGCCCGGTCGTCAAAGACGGCATAGGCTTCGGCCGCCGCAAGGTTGGGCAGATGCACGATCAGCGGGTTGAAACGCGGCCGGCCCTTGGCATCGAAAATCCCCGCCACCGCCCGGTCGTTGCGCGCATCGCCGCCAAGGCCATAGACCGTCTCGGTCGGAAAGGCGACCAGCCCGCCCGCCCCAAGCAGGGCGGCGGCCCGGGCAATGCCCGCAGCATCGGCGGCAAGGATCGCGGTCTCGGTCATGGCGTGACGCAGCGTAGGGGTTGAAGGACGGGCGCCGGCGGCTAACCTTTGCCGAAACGCCCTTACCCGGCCCAAGCCCTTTTGCCAAGCCGAGCCCCGGAGAATCCCATGCCCTACCGCGCGCCGCTGTCCGATTTCCGCTTCCTGCTGGACAACGTCGTGGGCTTCAACGCCGTCGCCGCGACCGCGCTTTTCGCCGAGGCCCAGCCCGACACGGTCGAGGCGATCCTGACCGAAGCGGCGCGGATGTGCGAAAACACCCTCGCCCCCCTGAACCGTGAGGGCGACAAGGTGCCGGCGCGGCTGGAAAACGGCGTGGTCCGCACCTCTCCGGGCTTTGCCGAGGGGTACAGGGCCATCACCAGCGGCGGCTGGGTTGGCATCTCGGCCAGCCCCGAGCATGGCGGCATGGGCCTGCCGATCACGCTGGCGACCTGCGTCAATGACATGATGGGCTCCGCCTGCCTGTCCCTGCAGCTGAACCCGCTGATGACGCAGGGCCAGATCGAGGCGCTGGAGCATCACGCCAGCGATGAGATCAAGGCGCTGTATATCCCCAGGCTGATCTCGGGCGAATGGTGCGGCACCATGAACCTGACCGAGGCACAGGCCGGCAGCGACGTGGGCGCCCTGCGCACCCGGGCCGAGCCGAAGGGCGACGGAACCTATGCCATCACCGGCCAGAAGATTTTCATCACCTGGGCCGACAACGACTTTACCGCCAATGTCTGCCATCTGGTGCTGGCCCGCCTGCCCGACGGGGGCGAGGGCACGCGCGGCATCAGCCTGTTCATGGTGCCGAAGTTCATCCCCGATGCCGCCGGCAACCCCGGCCGCCGCAATGACCTGAAGGTCGTCAGCCTGGAACACAAACTGGGCCTGCACGGCAGCCCCACGGCGGTGATGAGCTATGAAGGCGCGACCGGCTGGCTGATCGGTGAGCCGCACAAGGGCATGGCCGCCATGTTCACCATGATGAACAACGCCCGGCTGGGGGTCGGCATGCAGGGCGTTTCGGTGGCCGAGGCGGCGTTCCAGCAGGCGCTGGCCTATGCGGCGGACCGCCGGCAGGGCAAGACGCCGCTCGGCGACGGCGCGATCATCGACCACGCCGATGTGCGCCGCATGCTGGGGCAGATGAAGGCCGAAACCTTTGCCGCCCGGGCGATCGGCCTGTCCTGCGCGGTGGCGCTGGACATGGCGCGCGCCACCGGCGATGCGGCCTGGGCGGCGCGGGCGGCGCTTCTGACCCCCATCGCCAAGGCTTACGGCACCGATACCGGCAATGAGGTGGCTTATCTCGGCGTGCAGGTCCACGGCGGCATGGGCTTCATCGAGGAAACCGGCGCGGCGCAGTTCAGCCGCGACGCGCGGGTAACGACGATCTACGAAGGCACCAACGGCATTCAGGCGATGGACCTTGTCGGCCGCAAGATGATGGACGGGGGCGAGGCCGCCTTCCGCCTGATCGGCGAGATCGAGGCGGCGGCGGGCGCGGCGCGCGGTGCCCTGCCCGACCTGTCGCAAGAGGTCTGGAACGCCGCCGAGGCGCTGCGCGACGCGACCGAGGTGCTGGTGGCCATGCCGGGCCATGACCGCAACGCCGGCGCCGTGCCCTATCTGCGGGCCTTCGCGCGGGTGCTGGGCGGCCATCTGCATCTGGCCGCCGCGCTGTCCGACCCCGGCCGCGCCGCGCTGGCGCGCTTCTACATCCGCCGTCTGCTGCCCGAACACGGCGCGCTTCTGGCCCAGATGCGCGAAGGCGCCGAAAGCGTCTATGCCCTGACCCCCGAGGCGCTGGCGCTTTAGGGCCGCCCGGCGACCCGCCAGGGCAGGTCGCCGATGCAAGGCGCCTTCGTTCGGCGCCCCGGGGCCGTGGCCCGTGACCTTAGTCGTCGCGCCCGGCTTTGTAGCCAAAGCCCACCCGGCCCGATTTCATCAGAATGAACATGGCCAGAAGGCACAGAAGAACCGCCCCGTTCACCAGCGCCGCGATGGCGTAGAGTTCCGGCTTGATGCCGAAGCGCAGCGAACCCCAGGCGACCGACGGCATCGTCGGCACCGCGCCCAGCGTGTAGAACGAGATGTCTAGGTTGTTGAACGACAGGATGAAGGTGACGATGAAGGCGCCCAGCAGGGCGGGCCATATCCCCGGCAGGGTGATTTCAAGGAACGTCCGCACCGGCCCCGCGCCAAAGACCATCGCCGCATCGTCCAGCTTCCAGTTATAGCGGTAAAGCTGCGTGGCGATGATCAGCAGCGCATAGGTAAAGGCCCGCACCGTGTTGGCCAGAATGGCCGACAGCAGGTTGCCCGGAATTTCAAGGAACAGCCCGTTCAGGATCAGCGTCGAAATCCCCAGCAGCACATCGGCCACGAACAGCGGCGCCACGAACAGGAACAGCACCAGCCCCTTCCAGCGCGAGCGGTATTTCAGCACCGACAGCACCGCCAGCGTGGCCAGTGTGGTTGACAGCAGGGCCGTCCCCAGACCCAGAAGCAGGCTGTTCCACAGCGCGTCGTGATAGATCGTGCCCTCGAACAGCTTGGCATAGGCGGCGGTGGTGAAGCGGATCGGATAGGGCCAGACGATATCCTTCGAAAACGAGGCCAGGGTGATATGCACGATCGGCACATAAAGAAAGACGAAGGCCAGAAGGGTGATGCAGCCGAGAAGGGTCTTGTGCAGGGTTTTTGACATGGATTGCTTCCTCAGTCGCGGCTTCCGGCACCGGTGAACCCGCTGCGCTTGATATCGACCAGCCGGCTGATCGCGAAAAGCGTCAGCCCGGCGACAACGAACAGGACAACACCCATCGCCGCCCCCAACGCCCAGGTTCCGGTGGCCGAGAACTGCGACCCCATCGCCATGCCGTAAAGCGTGCCATCCGCGCCGCCCAGAAAGCGCGGCGTGACGCTTTCGGCCAGACAGGGCACGAAGGTCAGCGCGAAGCCGATGACGGTGCCGACCCAGTTCAGCGGCCAGGTCACCTCCCAGAAGGCGCGGATGTTTCCGGCGCCGAACACCTTGGCCGCATCCAGCAGCTTGAAGTCGAAATTCAGCAAGGACAGGTAGATCGCCGTGGTGACAAAGGGCAGGAACAGATAGATCAGCCCGACCACCGTTGCCGTCTTGGTAAACATCAGCGACTGAACCGGCTGCAGGCCCAGTTGCATCAGGCCCAGATTAAGCAGCCCGATCGGCCCCAGCACGCCCTGCAGCGCGATGACGCGCAGGACGATGCCGGTCAGAAAGGGCACGGCCAGCCCCAGCACCAGAAGCAGCTTGTAGCGCCCGCCATAGCGGATGACGAAATAGGCGATGGGCCAGGCCAGCGCGACGCAGACCACCGAGACGATCAGCGCGCTGGTCAGCGACCGCAGCATGAAGGTGCGATAGCTGGGCTCTGTCAGGACGGCGGCGTAATTGTCCAGGTTCCAGTCAATGATCAGCTGGTAGCTTTCGGTGCGCCACAGGCTGACGATCAGAATCGACAGCAGCGGCACCACGAAGAACGCCAGCAGGAACATCACCACCGGCGCGGTCAGCAGCAGAAACCGGTGGTTGGCATCCAGTTTCAGCCAGCGGCGGAACAGGGCGCCGGTCATTGCCGCACCTCGCCGGGGAAGAGGTCAAGCTTTTGCGGGTCCCATGAAATCAGCACGTTGTCGCCGGGGCTGACGCGGGTTGCGGAATCGATGCCGCTGGCGACGATCTCGGCGCCATTGGGCATGCGCACCAGATATTCGGCATACTGGCCGCGAAAGATCACATCGCGCAGGCGCCCCCGGATCTTGTCGGGCGCGGGCGTGCCGTCATCGCGTTCGATCAGGGTGTCTTCGATCTTGATATAGGCGCTGGCGATGGTGTGATCGGCCAGCTTGCCGGTGGCGTGCAACGGGATCAGCAGGTCCTGCCACGCAATTGCCCTTGCCCCGGTGGGGATACTGACGACCGGACCCGCGAACATGTTCGACCGGCCGACGAACTGCGCGATGAAGCTGGTCTTCGGCTGGCTGTAGATGGTGGACTTGTCGGCGAAATCCTCGATCCCGCCCTTGTTCACCACGGCGATGCGGTCGCTCATCGACAGGGCTTCTTCCTGATTGTGGGTGACATAGATGAAGGGAATGCCCAGTTCGATCTGATAGCGGCGGATCTCGATTTCCATGTCGCGGCGCAATTCGCGGTCAAGGTTGGCAAGGGGTTCGTCCAGAAGCAGCACCTTGGGACGGCTGACCAGACCCCGGCCCAGCGCGACGCGCTGCTGCTGCCCGCCCGAAAGCTGGTTGGGATAGCGCTGCTGCAACTCGGTCAGGGACAGGATGCGCGACACCCAGTCGATCCGCTCGGCCTGCTCTGCGGCGGGCATCTTCAGCATCCGCAGGGGGAAGGCCAGGTTCTCTCGGACGGTCATGTGCGGGAACAGCAGGAAATCCTGAAACACCATGGCGATGCCGCGCTGATAGGGCGGCAGGCGGGTGACATCCTTGCCATCGACGATGATGCGGCCCTCGGTCGGCTGTTCCAGCCCGGCGATCAGCCGCAGCAGGGTGCTTTTGCCCGACCCGCTGGGGCCCAGCAGCGAGACAAATTCGGTCTTGTCGATCGACAGGTTCACGTTCGCGACGGCGGTAAAGCTGCCGAAAGTCTTTTTCAGATTGGTCAGTTCCAGGTACATCTGCGGGCCCTTTGGATGGAAAGGCGGCCGCGCCGGGAGACGGCGCGGCCAGGTTCAACCGCCGGGGAGGTGTCAGGCGGCTTCCATGTTGGACCAGACCCGTTCCCATTTCTCGGGCGACGAGGGCTGGTCGAACATGTGCAGGCCCTTCAGTTCCGCGGTGCGGTCCATCAGGAACAGTTCGCGTTCTTCTTCGGTCGACAGGGCGCGGATGTCCACGCAGGTCGAGGTGCCCGCCTGTCCGGCGATGGTCTTCATGTGTTCGGGTTTCAGGATCGTGTCCATGAAGCGGTGGCACAGTTCCAGCTTTTCGCTGTCTTCGACGCCCGATGTCACCATCCAGCTGTCGATCCAGCCCAAACCGCCCTCTTTCGGCTGCAGCTTGTGCTGGATGTTCGCCTCGCTTTCGCCCTTGCGCTTCAGTTCCTGCAACTGGCGGAACACCTGGCTGAATTCCGGCGCGGCCCAGACCGCCCCCGACCGCATCAGGTTGTTCAGCGTGCCCAGATCCTGATAGCGGGTCAGCAGAAGTCGCTTCTGTTCGATCAGCAGCGCCTCGACCCCCGCCAGTTCGTCATCCGACAGCACATAGGGGTTGAAGGGCTTGCCATCGGGGCGGGGGCTGTCCTGGGTGCCCATGCGGGCGGTGACCAGAATGGCGGCAAGGGCGATGTTCTCTTCGAACCGGGCGCTGGCCGAGATATGGCCGGCATGGGCCGGATCGAACAGCACCTCAAGCGAGGACACCTGCTCTTCGCTCAGATGGTCGGCGTTGTAGGTGATGCCGTAGCCGCCCCAGCAGAACGGAACGCCGATCCGCACGCCGCCGTCTTCGGCGTTCAGCAGCTGATAATCCGGTTCCATGAAGGTGGGGAACACGCCGGCAAGGCTGGGGATCGCGGCGGCGTCGATGTCGCGGATCAGCCCTTCGCGGTGGTAAAGCCGCGACCAGAAGCCATCGGCCTGCACCAGATCGAAATCGCGCGTGCCGCCCAGTTTCAGCTTGTTGTAGGCCTCGGAGTTGCCGTCAAAGAAGGTGGTGGTGAACTTGGCGCCATGCTCGGCTTCAAAGGCCGCAATCATGTCGGGCAGCACATAGGGTTCCCACATCAGGGCGCGCAGTTGCAGGGTCGCCGCCTCGGCCCGGCCGATGAAGGGGGTGGCCAGCGTGGTGGCCGCAGCCGACAGGGCAAGCGTGCCCGCGCCTTTCAGCAGGGCGCGGCGCGACAGGGGGGTGGTGTTCATGGAATGCTCCTCTGTTGGGGGCGCCTGTTGCGGCGCGTTTTTGGGCCGGGGCCATGCAAAGGCAGGCCCCGGCAAGGCGGATCAGTAGGCGCCGTCCGCTTCGATGCTGCCCAGCACCTCGTCCAGAACGTCCAGCGCAAGGGACATGTCTTCCTGCGTGCAGTCCAGAGGCGGCTTGACCTTGATCAGGTTGCCAAGGCCGGCATAGCGCGCCTCGCCGAACAGCACGCCCTTTTCGACACCGCGCCGATAGACCTCTGACGCGGCGCGGGGCGAGGGTTCCTTGGTCGTCTGGTCGCGCACCAGTTCGACCGAGACAAACAGCCCCGGCCCGCGCACATCACCGATCAGGCGGCGGCGCTGTGACATCTCGACCAGCCGCTGCGTGGCATAGTCGCCCAGACGGCGGGCATTGTCGCACAGACCATCGGCGATGATCGCATCGACCGTGGCAATGGCCGCCGCCATGGCCACCGGGAACTGGCCGAAGGTCAGCGCGTCTTCGCCGGCGTCAAAGCCGGTCAGCCGGTCGCTGGCAAAGATGCCGGCAAGCGGGAAGCCGCCGCCGATGCCCTTGCCGAAGGTCATGATGTCGGGGATGACACCATAGTAATCGGCGGCGAACATCGCGCCGGTGCGGCCAAAGCAGCTTTGGATTTCGTCCCAGATCAGGATGATTCCGTGCTTGTCGCAGATATCGCGCAGGCCCTGATGGAAGGATTTGGGATGCACGATATGGCCGCCGTTGCCCATGATCGGTTCGACCATGATCGCGGCCACCCCGCCATCGACGCCCTTGGTGATGGTATCCTCCAGCAGCGACAGGCACAGCGCCACCTCCTGCTCCAGCGCCATGCCCATGCGGGGGCGGTAGGCATCGGGGTGCGGCACCCGGATGAAGCGGGGCGAGATCGGCAGGAAAGGGTTGTTCGGATGCGGCCAGCTGGCGGCCATCGTGGTGACCGAACGGCCGTGGTAGGCGTCCTGCATCACGATGATGTTCTGCGCGCCGGGGCGGTTCTTGAAGGCCAGCTTCATCGCCATTTCCACCGCCAGACTGCCGTGCAGGCAATAGCCGATGCGGTTCAGGTCGCCCGGGGTGATGCTGGTCAGCTTCGCCGTCAGCGTCAGCAGGGCATGGGTGTTGAAATTGGGCCGGGCATGGGTGATTTCACGCATCTGGGCGATGGCGGCATCAATCACCCGCGGGTCGTTGGCGCCCAGCGAGTTCGACCAGGCCTGAGAGGTGCAATCCAGATACCGGCGCCCGGCATCATCCCAGACATAAGAGCCGCGGGCACGGGTCAGCGTGATCTTGCGGGCATCGCCGTCGCGCGGGTCATGGATGATCGACTTCTTGCCCAGGTCCAGCAGGGCGGCGTCGCTGTGTTGGTTCATTGATAAGCACTCCAGATGAATTGCCCCGATTGTGGCAAAACAAACGGCCATGATAAGGACGATGTTCGAATGGATTAAGTTGTGCTGCTTATTAATTGTCTTGACGGCCGGACGCCGCCGGATGACATTTGCCCGAAAGGCCCGGGGGTGCGCATGTCATTGATGACGATCAATCTTCGGCATATCCGGTCCTTCCTGGCGGTGGCCCGGGTCAGCAGCTTTGCGCAGGCCGCGGTCGATCTGGGCATCTCGCAGCCCGCGCTGTCGCAGACCATCATCCAGCTGGAGCGGCTTGTGGGCTTTTCGCTGTTTCAGCGCACGACGCGCAGTGTCGGCCTGACGGTGAACGGCGAGATTCTCTTGGAACGCGCGCGCGCGCTGGCCGAAACGATGGAGGCCTTCCATGCCGATGTGCGGATGTTGCGGCAGTCGATCTCAACCGAAATCCGGCTGGGCTATCTGATCGGCACGGGGGTCGAATACCTGCCCGAGATCCTGAAGATCTTCGAAAAGAAGCGGCCCGAAGCCCGCGTCTCGCTGGTCGAGTTCGACTTCAACCGCCCCGATGCCGGTCTGGCGGACAACACCGTGGATTGCGCGCTGATCCGCCCGCCGATCGACGTGGCTGGCATCAGCATCACCACGCTGGCCACCGAACGCTGCGTGGTCTGCCTGCCAGATGGCCACCCCCTGACCCGCTTCGCCGGCCTGAAGGTGGACCAGATTCTGGACGAACCCTTCATCGCGGCCCCCAAGCCCGGCGTCTGGCGCGATTATTGGCTGGCGGGCGATCACCGCATGGGAAAACAGGCGCGGGTGGTCTTCGAAGCGGCCACCGTCGATTCCGAGCTTCAGGCCGTGGCCACACGCAAGGGGATCAGCATCTCGGCGGAAAGCACGGCCAAATATTACGCCCGCCCGGGCATCGAATTCCGCCCGCTGCTGGACATGCCGAACTGCTCCATCGCCATCGCTTCGCGGACCGAGACCAACCCTCTGGTCCGCGACCTGATCCAGATTGCCAAAGAGGTGGCGCGGGTGATGCCCGACGAAACAGGGCTGCGGCGGCCGTAGCGGCGGCTGGCCTTTCAGGGCGGAACCGCGGTGCAGCCGGTGCCGTGTTTGTCAGGCGCAAAGGCACATGATCCACTCCGCAGCGCCCGGACCGCAGAACTTCGCCGGATCGGATGACTGTTTCATGATCGCGCCATCCCCCTGCGCCCGGCCGCCGCTTTCCGTCGCGTTCCCCTTTTCATCCCCCCGCCGGCGCGGCATGACTGGGCCATGGCCGACGAAATCACCTTTCCCTTTCCCGATCCGCCCGCCCCGGGCGCGGCGGTGGCCGTGGCGCCGGGCATCCTCTGGCTGCGCCTGCCGCTGCCGATGGCACTGGACCATGTGAACATCTATGCGCTGGACGACGGCGACGGCTGGACCGTGGTCGATACCGGCATGCACAGCCGCAAGTCGGTGGCGATCTGGCAGGACCTGCTGCAGGGCCCCCTTGCCGGCCGCCCGGTGCGCCGGGTGATCCTGACGCATCACCACCCCGACCATGTGGGCCTTGCCGGCTGGTTTCAGACGCGCGGCGCCGAAGTGGTCGCCACCCGCACCGCCTGGCTTTTCGCCCGGATGCTGACGCTCGACGTGCAGGACAGCCCGACGCCCGAGGCGATCACCTTCTACACCCGCGCCGGCACCCCGCCCGATATCCTCGAACGCCGCCGGACCGAACGGCCCTTCAACTTTGCCGATGTCGTGGCGCCGATGCCCCCCGGCTTCACCCGGATCGACGAGGGCAGCGTGATCCGCGCCGCCGGCCGCGACTGGGTGGTACGGCTGGGCCACGGCCACGCCCCCGACCACGCCACGCTGTGGAGCGATGACGGCATCGTCCTGGGCGGGGATCAGCTTTTGCCCGGCATCTCGGCCAATATCGGCGTCTATCCGACCGAACCCGAGGCTGACCCCTTGAGCGAATGGCTGGAAAGCTGCGAACGGCTTTCGGCCTTCGCCACCCCGGATCAGCTGATCCTGCCCGGCCACAAGCTGCCCTTCCGCGGCCTGCCCTTCCGGCTGCGCCAGATGGCCGGCAACCATGAAGAGGCGCTGGCGCGGCTGACCGGCCACCTTGCCACCCCGCAGCGCGCGGCAGACTGCTTCCCCGTCCTGTTCCGCCGCCCCATCGGCGAGGCGGAATTCGGCCTTGCCCTGGTCGAGGCGGTGGCGCATCTGAACTGCCTCTTGCAGCGCGGCGCGGTTTCGCGCCAGCTTGGGGCAGACGGGGCCTGGCTCTGGCAGGCCCGCTGAAAGGAACCGATGGCGAAACAGAAACCCACGCCCGAAGCCGAGGCCGCGCTGGAAAAGGCGGTATCCAAGGCCGCCGGCATGCCGCGCGCCCGCGTGGTCCATGCCGAGCCGCAGCCCCTGCCCACGGTGGAACAGGAACCCCTGCCGCCGGCGCTGGCCGCACAGGGCGGCGACCGCAAGTCGCCCGCCGAATGGGCCTATGACCGGCTGATCCTGTACATCCGCAACTTCGAGGAGCAGCTGGACGCCAACCATGAGGTCGCCATGGGCTTCGCCGGTTCCGATGCCGGGGTGCTGACCATCGAAGGCGTGGGCTATTTCGAACCCGACATCCTGACCTTCTACGGCCGGGATGAGGACGGGATGAAGACCCAGCTGATCCAGCATGTCAGCCAGTTGTCGGTCATGTTGCGCGCGGTGCCCAAGGCCGAACCCGAAGAGCCGCCGCGGCGGATCGGCTTCCGTCTGGCCACCGGCTGGCGCGGCGGGGAATCGGGCGACGGCTCGGCCCTGGGGGCCGGGCTGTGACGCGCGGCTGAAC
>JACZKR010000261.1 GCA_014859945.1 Paracoccaceae bacterium
GGCGCGGGCCGGGGCGCGGCGGTTCTTCGTCGCGGCCTCGGAAGAGGGCGCGGCGGTGCGGCAGGCGCTGGGGCCGGGGCCGCAGATCTGCATCCTGTCGGGCCATATGGCCGGCGATACCGAGATGATCCAGGATCTGGACCTGACGCCGATGCTGAACAGCCTCGATCAGGTCACCCGGCATCTTGAGGCGCTGCCGGGCCATGCCTTTGGCGTGCAGCTGGATACCGGGATGAACCGGCTGGGCATGGAAGAGGCGGAATGGGAAGCGGCGGCGCCCTTCGTGCTGGAAGCCTCGCCCGAGCTTCTGATGTCGCATCTGGCCTGCGCCGATGAGCCCGATCATCCGATGAACGAGGCGCAGCTGGCCGCCTTTCACGCCATGACCGACGGCACCGGCGTGCCACGCAGCCTGTCGGCCACCGGCGGCATCCTGCTTGGCCCGCGCTGGCATTTCGACCTGACGCGCCCCGGCATCGGCCTTTACGGCGGGCGGCCCTATGAGGGCGCGCTGCGCACCGTCACCCTGTCGCTGCCGGTGATCCAGACCCGTGAGGTCGCGGCGGGTGAGGCGGTGGGCTATGCCTGCGGTTACATCGCCGAAGCGCCGGCGATGATCGCCACGGTGCAGGGCGGTTATGCCGACGGGCTGCTGCGCCGGCTGTCGAACAACGCCGTGCTGTGGGATGGCGATACGCCCTGCCCGCTGGTCGGCCGGGTGTCGATGGACATGATCACCGTCGATATCAGCCACCTGCGCGAGGTGCCGCGCAGTCTGGACATCCTTGGCCCCCATCAGGGCCCCGACGATCTGGCCGACAGCGCCGGCACCATCGGATATGAGATTCTGACGGGCCTTGGTGCCCGCTACAGCCGCCGCTATCTGGAAGGCGGGGCATGAGCGCGGGCGCCCTGCCCGCCCGCTTTCTGGCCGGGCTGGGCCGGCCGGTGCTGGCAATGCTGGCAGGGCTTGGCCGGGTGGTGCTGTTTGCCGCCGATGCCGTCAGCCATCTGGCGCGCCCGCCCTTCTATGGCCGTGAGTTTCTGCATGCGCTGATCCAGATCGGCTGGCTGTCGCTGCCGGTGGTCGGGCTGACCGCCATCTTCACCGGCGGGGCGCTGGCGCTGCAGATCTATGCCGGCGGCGCGCGCTTCAACGCCGAGGCGGTGGTGCCGCAGATCGTGGCCATCGGCATGACGCGGGAACTGGGCCCTGTCTTGGGCGGGCTTATGGTGGCGGCGCGGGTCGCAAGCTCCATCGCGGCGGAACTGGGCACGATGAAGGTGACCGAGCAGATCGACGCGCTGGTCACGCTTTCGACCAACCCGATGAAATATCTGGCCGTTCCGCGCATCCTTGCCGCCACGCTGGCGCTGCCGGTGCTGGTGGCGGTGGGTGACAGCATCGGCATCGCCGGCGGCTGGCTGGTGGCGACGACGCGGCTGGATTTCAACTCGGCCACTTACCTCAAGACCACTGTCGATTTCCTGCAGTTCTGGGACATCGGCTCGGGGCTGGTGAAGGGCGCGGTCTTCGGCTTCATCGTGGCGCTGATGGGCTGCTACATGGGGATGACCTCGGGCCGCGGCGCGCAGGGCGTGGGGGCGGCCACCAAGGCGGCGGTCGTGGCGGCCTCGGTGCTGATCCTGGCGGCGAACTACATGCTGACAGAGGTGTTCTTCTCGGCATGATCGAACTTTCCGGCGTCACCAAGGCTTTCGGGGCGAACCGCGTGCTGCGCGGGGTCGATCTGGTGATCCCGAAGGGCCAGTCGATGGTGGTCATCGGCGGGTCGGGCACCGGCAAGTCGGTGCTGCTGAAATGCATCCTTGGCCTTGTGCGCCCCGACGGCGGCACCATCACTTTGGACGGCGAGGATGTGACGCGGGCCGAGCGCGATGCCTTCCTGTCGCGCTTCGGCATGCTGTTTCAGGGCGGTGCCCTCTTCGATTCGCTGAAGGTGTGGGAGAATGTGGCCTTCCGCCTGATGCGCGGGCCGCAGCGCCGCACCAAGGCCGAAGCGCGCGAGATCGCGGTGGAAAAGCTGCGCCGGGTGGGCCTTGGCCCCGCCACCGCCGATCTGTTCCCCGCCGAACTGTCGGGCGGCATGCAGAAGCGCGTCGGCCTGGCCCGCGCCATCGCCGCCAACCCCGAGATCATCTTCTTCGACGAACCGACCACCGGGCTGGACCCGATCATGTCGGGCGTCATCAACGAGCTGATCCGCGAGATCGTGGTGGAAATGGGCGCGACGGCCATGACCATCACCCATGACATGTCCTCGGTCCGCGCCATCGCCGACCGGGTGGCGATGCTGCATGACGGGCTGATCCGCTGGACCGGCCCGGTGGCGGAACTGGATGCCACATCAGACCCTTACGTCACGCAGTTCATCCACGGCCGCGCCGAAGGCCCCATCGCCTCGGTCCGCTGAGGGCGGGGTTGCCGGCGCCGGGCGGCGGCCGGATACAGAATCTCTCTGGCAGCAGGCCTGCATCCGCCTCACGGCTGAGCCCTTGCCGGCGCCTATCAACCCAAAGTTGTGCAGATTGTCGCCCAATCGCGAACAGTCACGCCCCGGGCGGTGCCAAACCGGGTTTCTGGGAAATCTTAATCGAAATTCTTTGCATTTTCCGTCGCTTGCGGAATCCTCGCAGCAAGGGAACGGGGTTGGGGCATGACGGAACGGCTGACGGCCGCTTGGGCCTATCTTTCAGATGCGCTGCGCGTGGTGGCGCAGGCGGCGCTTGTGGGGCTGGCGCTGGGGCTGACCGGCGCCTCGGTGGCGGCGGCCTTCGGGCTGATCCCCTGGCCGCACGTGGCGCTGTTCTTCGGCGGTCAGGCGGTGCCGATGGCGGGGATGTGGCTGCAGCTGGGCCTGACGCTGATCGCGGTCTTGCTGCTGTTCTACCTGCCCGCCAATGCCCGCATGGCGCGGCTGGAACGCAGCCACCGGTCCTTCGCCATGGGGATGGAGGATGTGGCCCGCGCCTATCGCGTGGCCCATGCCGCCGACCGCGCCGGGGTCTTTTCGATCTCGGCCGAGTTCGATGCGATGCGCGCGCGGCTGGAGCATCTGCGCAGCCACCCCGACCTTGCCCATCTGGAACCCGAACTGCTGCAACTGGCGGCCCAGATGAGCCAGGAGACCCGCGATCTGGCCCGCACCTATTCGGATGCCAAGGTGTCGCGCGCCCGGATGTTCCTGCAGCAGCGGCAAGAGGAAGTGCAGGCCCTGACCGACCGGCTGACCATCGCCCGGCGCACCTGTGACGAATTGCGCCGCTGGCTGACCGATATCGAGGCCGAGGAACGTCAGGCGCAGGTGCAGCTGAAGCGGCTAGAGGCCGACCTGAAGGAAATCCTGCCCGGCCTCGGCTATGACTTCGATCATGACGACGCGCGCGAGGCCAATGTGGTGGCGCTGCCGAAACCGGCAAAATGACGGGATATTGTCACTGACGCGGGGCTGGTCTAACCTTCGGGTCCGATCCGTTTTCCGTGTTTGTGAGTGCCCGTCATGTCCGACCTGATCGCCTGCCCCTGCTGCGGCTTTCCCACCCTCAGAACCCTTGGTGCCTATGAAACCTGCAAGCTCTGCGACTGGCAGGATGATGGCGAGGGCGGCGGGCCGGTGCCCCTGGCCACCGCGCGGCGCAATTTCCAGACCCATGGCAGCATCCACGGCGCCCCCGGCGCCGGGCCGGCGCGGCGCGATTATGCCCGCGAGGAACTGGTGGACTACGCCCTTGCCGTGCGCCGGGGCGGCACGCGGTTTGACCCCGCGCAGTTCCGCCGCCTTCTGGACGCGGCCTGAGACGGCAGCCCCCGCACCATGACCGGCCCTGCCCTTCGCTGGCTGAACCTGGCGCTGCTGGTGCTGTTTCCGCTGTCGTGGTTCGCGCCGCTGATGCGGGCGGCGGTGCTGCCCCTGTTCGGCATGGACGAGATTTCGGTGGTCACCGGGCTGCAGTCGCTGTGGGGCACCGATGCGGCGCTGGCGCTGCTGGTGACCTTCTTCGCCGTCTTCGCCCCCTTCGCCAAGACGGTGGGGCTGGCGCTGATCCACCACGACCTCTTGAAGCCCTCGGTCCTGCCGGCGTTGTCCTTGCTGGGCAAGCTGGCGATGGCCGATATCTTCCTGCTGGCGCTGTATATCGTGCTGGCCAAGGGGGCGGGGATGGTGACGGTGGAGACCGCCTGGGGGCTTTATCTGTTCACCGGCTGCATCCTGGCCTCGATCCTGGTGTCCTGGCGCAGCGCCCCTGGCTGAGCGCGGCGGGGGTTTCACACCCCCGCACCCCCGTGGAGTATTTGGAAAGGTGCAAATGGCAAGGGGGCTGCAAGGGCCACCGTCGCGGCGGGGCGGGCTTGAGTGGGCCGGCATTTCGCGCGACAAGGGCGCATGAGCAAGGCTGGACCCTCTTTCACCTGCACCGCCTGCGGTGCGTCCCATCGCAAGTGGCAGGGCCGGTGTGAGGCCTGCGGGGCGTGGAATTCGATCATCGAAGAGGCGCCCCTGTCGGCCGGGCCAAAGGCGCTTGGCGGGCGCGGCAAGGCGATGGCCCTGTCCGACCTGTCGGGCACCGAGGCACCGCCGCCGCGCGCAGGCTCGGGCATGGAAGAGCTGGACCGGGTGCTGGGCGGCGGGCTGGTGCCGGCAAGCGCCATTCTGGTGGGTGGCGATCCGGGCATCGGCAAGTCGACGCTTCTGCTGCAGGCGGTGGCAAGCTTTGCCCGCAAGGGACTGCCCTGCCTGTACATTTCCGGCGAGGAGGCTTCGGCGCAGGTCCGCATGCGCGCGCAGAGGCTGGGGCTGGCCGATGCGCCGGTGCGGCTGGGGGCCGAGACCAACCTGCGCGACATCCTGACCACGCTGGATGCCGAGCGGCCGGCGCTGGCGGTGATCGATTCGATCCAGACCATGTGGCTGGACACGGTCGAGGCCGCGCCCGGCAGCGTCAGCCAGGTGCGGGCGGCGGCGCATGAGCTGGTCACCTTCGCCAAGCGGCGCGGCGTGGCGGTGATCCTGGTGGGCCATGTCACCAAGGAGGGCCAGATCGCCGGCCCCCGGGTGGTGGAACACATGGTCGATACCGTCCTTTATTTCGAGGGCGAGCGCGGCCACCAGTTCCGCATCCTGCGCGCGGTGAAGAACCGTTTCGGCCCGGCCGATGAGATCGGGGTCTTCGAGATGACCGGCGGCGGCCTGCGTGAGGTCACCAACCCCTCGGCGCTGTTTTTGTCCGAGCGCGGCCAGTCCACCCCCGGCAGCGCGGTTTTCGCAGGCATCGAGGGCACGCGGCCGGTGCTGACCGAGATTCAGGCGCTGGTCGCCCCTTCGCCCCTTGGCACGCCGCGCCGGACGGTGGTGGGGCTGGACAGCGGGCGGCTGTCCACCATCCTTGCGGTGCTTGAGGCGCGCTGCGGCATTCCTTTTGCCGGGCTTGACGTGTTCCTGAACGTCGCGGGCGGCATGCGGGTGACCGAACCGGCGGCCGATCTGGCGGTGGCGGCGGCGCTGCTGTCGGCCCGCGAGGATGTGGCGATCCCGGCGGAAACCGTGCTTTTCGGCGAAATCAGCCTGTCGGGGGCGCTTCGTCCGGTGGGCCAGACCGAAAACAGGTTGAAAGAAGCGGCAAAACTTGGTTTCTCACAGGCGATTGCGCCAAGCCGGTCACGGCTGGCAGAGGTCGAGGGCATGACGGTGCGGGAAATGCCCGACCTGACCGCCTTCACCGGAGAGATATTCGGAGCGGGCTGAGACCCGCCGGAGGGGACGGAATGGAAGGCTTTACCCTGATCGACGCGGGCGTCGCGGTGATCATCGTCCTGTCGGCGATCCTTGCCTATTCGCGCGGCTTCGTGCGTGAGGCGATGGCGATTGCCGGCTGGATCGGCGCGGCGATCCTTGCCTTTGTCTTCGCCCCCTCGGCCCAGCCGCTGGTAAAGGAAATCCCGGTCGTCGGCGATTTTCTGGGCGACAGCTGCGAACTGTCGATCATCGCGGCCTTCGCGGCGGTCTTTGCCATCGGGCTGATTCTGGCCTCGCTGTTCACGCCGCTGTTTTCCTCGGTGGTGCAGCGTTCGGCGCTTGGCGGGCTGGATCAGGGGCTGGGCTTCCTGTTCGGCGTCCTGCGCGGCATCGTCCTGGTCGGTGTGGCCTTTCTGGTCTATGACCGGGCGGTGGCGGAAAACACCGTGCCGATGGTCGATGACAGCCGCTCGGCCAAGATCTTTGCCCAGTTCCAGGCCAATATCGACGCCGCCGTTCCCGATGATGCGCCGAACTGGATCGTCAAGCGCTACAACGACCTGACGGCCGCCTGCGCGGCCCCTGCCGCCCCGGTTCCGGCCGAACCCGCACCCTCGGGCAACTAGGCCCGCCGCGCCGCAGCGTTCCGGGGGTGACAGCGCGTCACATTCGGCCTAAAGGGGGCGCCATGCCCCCCTCAGGATTCGGAGTGCCCATGCGCCGCTTCCCCGCCCATCCCTTCCAGCCGCTCGACGACGGAGACAAGCTGAAGGAGGAATGCGGCATCTTCGGCGTGGTCGGCGTGGCCGACGCCGCCAGCTTTGTCGCCCTTGGCCTGCACGCCCTGCAACATCGCGGGCAAGAGGCGGGCGGTATCGTCACACACCACCCCGAACATGGCTTCAACTCGGCCCGCCGCTTTGGCTATGTGCGCGACAACTTCACCAAGGCCGATGTCATCGCCACCCTGCCCGGCCCCATCGGCATCGGCCATGTGCGCTATTCGACCGCCGGGTCGAAGGGCGCCACCGCCATCCGCGACGTGCAGCCCTTCTTTGGTGAGTTTTCCATGGGCGGCGCGGCCATCGCCCATAACGGCAACCTGACCAACGCCGCCGCGCTGCGCCGCGAACTGATCGAGCGCGGCTCGATCTTCCAGTCTTCCTCGGACAGCGAATGCATCATCCACCTGATGGCGCGCTCGATCCAGAAGACCATCGCCGAGCGGATGAAGGATGCGCTGCGCCGGGTGGAAGGCGCCTTCAGCGTCATCGCCATGACGCGGACCAAGCTGATCGGGGTGCGCGACGCGCTTGGCGTGCGCCCGCTGGTGCTGGGCCGGGTGGGCGACTCGGGCTGGGCTCTGGCATCCGAGACCTGCGCGCTGGACATCATCGGCGCCGATTTCGTGCGTGAGATCGACCCGGGCGAAATGGTGATCATCGAGGGCAACCGGGTGGACTCCTCGCGCCCCTTTGCCCCGGCGAAATCGCGCTTCTGCATCTTCGAGCAGGTCTATTTCTCGCGCCCCGACAGCCAGTACGGCGGCCGTTCGGTTTATGAGACGCGGCGTGAGATCGGGGTGGAACTGGCGAAAGAGGCCCCGGTGGACGCCGATATCGTCTGCCCGGTGCCCGACAGCGGCACGCCGGCCGCCATCGGCTATTCCCAGCAGTCGGGCATCCCCTTCGCGCTGGGGATCACCCGCAACCAGTACATGGGCCGCACCTTCATCGAGCCGACCGAGCAGATCCGCAACATGGGGGTCCGCCTGAAGCTGAACGTCAACCGCGCGCTGATCAAGGGCAAGCGGGTGATCCTGGTCGACGATTCGGTCGTGCGCGGCACCACCAGCCGCAAGATCAAGGACATGATCCTAGAGGCCGGCGCCGCCGAGGTGCATTTCCGCATCGCCTCGCCGCCCACCGCCTGGCCCTGCTTCTACGGCGTCGATACGCCCGAGCGGTCAAAGCTCCTGGCGGCCACCATGAGCGAGGATGAGATGCGCGACTGGATCGGCGTCGACAGCCTCAAGTTCATCTCGCTGGACGGGCTTTACCGCGCGGCGGGTGAGGCGGCGGGCCGCGACCCGCGCGCACCGAAATTCTGCGACGCCTGCTTCTCGGGCGACTATCCGGTGGCGCCTTCGGACAAGATCGAGGAAGGCTTCGAGATGAAGGCGGCAGAGTGACCGTGCGGGGCGCCCATAACGCCCCGCCCGCCGTAGGGTGCGTGTTCACACGCACCGCCACCCTGCCATGACATCCGACATAGACGCCTACCTCGCCGCCCTGCCCGATGACCAGCGCACCGCGCTGCAGGCCCTGCGCACGCAACTCCGCACCCTCCTCCCCGGCCATGCCGAGGTGATGTCCTACGCCATGCCCGGCTTCCGCCAGCCCGGGCCGAAGGGCCGGATGGTCGCGGGCTACGCCGCCTTCGCCCGCCATCTGGGGCTTTACCCGCATTCCGGCAGCGTCATCCCGCAGATCGACTGCACGCCCTTCAAGACCTCGAAATCCGGCCTCCTCTTCACCCCGGCGCAGCCCCTGCCCCCGGACCTTGTCGCCCGCATCATCGCGCTTCGTCAGGCGGAAATCGCGGCAAGGGGCCGCTAGGCGCCCCCTTGCCCTTTCATCTGTCCCCAAATATCCCACGGGGGTCCGGGGGTGTGAAACCCCCGGG
>JACZKR010000262.1 GCA_014859945.1 Paracoccaceae bacterium
CGCCGCCGCGGCCTGCATCTGTGGCCCTATGTCCTTGCGGGACTTCTGAGCTTTGCCGGCGTTGCCGCTTCGGGCCTGCCGCCGGCGCTGGGGCTTTTGCCGGTGATCCCGGCCATTCCCCATGCCGACCGCTCCTTCGGCCTTTTTGCCGAGGCTGAGGAATATCTGCACGATCCCTTGAACCGGCTGGCGCATCTTATGGTGAAGCCGCTGGCGGTGGTGCTGTTCCTGTTCGGGCTGACGCGCGGCGGCATCGACCTTGCGGCCTTCGCGCCCACCACGCTCAGCGTTCTGGCGGCGCTGTGGATCGGCAAGCCCCTTGGCCTGATGCTGGGGCTGATCGGCGCCATGGCATTCCTTGGGGCCCGCCTGCCGCAGGGCATCGGCACCCGCGACCTGTTGCTGATCGCCGTGATCCTGGCCATGGGCTTTACCGTGCCGGTGGTGGCGCTGGACCCCGCGCTGCCCGGCGGCGCGATGACCGAGGCGGCGCGGCTGGGCCTTGCGCTGTCGCTGCTGGCTGGTCCCTTGGCGCTGGTTCTGGCGCGGTGGCTGCGACGCTAACGTGATTGTCAACCATCGGGCAACGACGACATAATGATGCCCAATTGCCCCGCTAGCAGATTTGCAAGGGCAGAGGCGCCCGCGCAAACCGGGCGTTAACGACAAACCGGCAGGTTCGGGCCAACCCCGGCGGCAAGAGGCAGGAATGATCGCGTTCGAGAATGTCAGCAAGTCCTTCTGGACGGGCAAGACGCGCAAGGTGATCCTTGAGCGTGCCTCGTTCAAGGTCGAGCTTGGCAACTCGCTGGGCATCCTGGCCCGCAACGGCACCGGCAAGACCACCCTGATCAACATGATGGCGGGGCTGGAAAAGCCCGATGAGGGGCGGATCATCCGCTCCTCGCGGATCTCATTCCCGCTGGGCTTCATGGGCGGCATCAATTCCAAGCATTCCGCCGTGGAAAACAGCCGCTACATCGCCCGGCTTTACGGGCTGGACCCCGATTATGTCGAAAGCTTCTGCCGCTGGCTGACGGCCATCGACGAATATTTCGACATGCCGGTCGGCACCTATTCGGCCGGCATGCGGTCACGCTTTTCCTTCTCGCTGATGCTGGCGCTGGAATTCGACATCTACCTGATCGACGAAGGCATGCCTTCTTCGACCGATGTCGAATTCAACCGCAAGGCCGGGCAGATCCTGCGCCAGCGGCTGAAGAATGCCACCGTCATCATCGTTTCGCACCAGGCCCAGACGCTGGAAAAATTCGCGCGTTCGGCGGCGGTAATGCGCAACGGTCAGCTTTACATGTTCGACACCCTCGAAGAGGCCAGGCGGCTTTATGACTATGAAGCTCAGAGTTAAACGGTTCCGCACCCGCAGGCCCGACCC
>JACZKR010000263.1 GCA_014859945.1 Paracoccaceae bacterium
CGGGCCTCAAAGGCCCGGCCAGCGCCCGCCCCGCCGATGGCGGGCGCTTCCCGCCCGCCGGGGCAGGCGCCGGCCTTTGGCATGGCTTCTGGCTGGCGGTCCGTGACACCCCGGTCTCAGCGGCCGGGGAAACGCGCCGCGTTTCCTTTTCCGCCCGGGGATACGGATTCACCAAAGGGAACGGGGGCATGTAGGGTGCGTGATTTCACGCACCACCCGGGCGGTGACGGTGCGTGCAAGCACGCACCCTACGCTTGTCGATCTTATAGGACAACCGAAGCCGCCTGAACAATTGCCGCAACGGCCATTACAATGGTCACAACAAGCAGCAACCTGTTCTGACGAACGCTGTCTTTATGCCTGCGCTCTTCTAACTCATAGTTGGAAATGGTGGCAACCGCGCCAGCATTGAGCTCGAACTCATGCATATTGTGTTTCTTGACTTCGCCAGTTTCAGCAAGAGATTCCAATATCAGACGAAATCGAGCACTTTCCGCTTCGTGGTTTGGATGCCCGTAGATGCGGTTCCCATAGAAGCTTGATAGAAGTTCGACAATATCCTTTTTCGAACCGGTGAAAAGCAAGCCGGTATTCTTTTCCGCTTCGGTCAAATGCAAATCAACTAACTTGCGAAGAACTTCAATTCGATCATGCCGGAAGCGCGTACGGTAATTGTACGTTGTCTGCGACAGCCACCCCCGAACGTGCTGTCGCTGTGGGTAGAGCGTGCATTCCGCGTAAAAAAAATCACGTAGGTTCTCGTAGTTGATGGTCATGAATCCGTAATATCGTCGAAATCTCACGGACCAATCATCTATTTCGCTAAGTGGCACTTCTACTGAATCTTCGAAGCGCTCGCCCGTCCAAGCAAGGCCTGAAATAGTGCTGTCTGAAAATGATTGGACAAGAACCTCCTCTCCTGTATCCCTTTTTCGCAAGATCGTGGCGAAATAATCAGCCTCAGAAGAAAAATGAAATTGATCTGGAGTTTTGCGCTTCAAGGCCTTTCGGATAGAAAATAGTTTTGCCTTTCGTGCCAACCAGTCAAACATCCAACTCCTCCACAAACCGCGCGTTCTCCTGGATGTACTGAAACCGCAGTTCCGGTTTCTTGCCCATCAGGCGTTCCACCAGATCGCCGGTTTCGCCCGGGGCGTCTTCGTCGATGGAGACGCGGATCAGCTTGCGGCTGGCGGGGTTCATCGTGGTGTCCTTCAGGTCCTTGGCGTCCATCTCGCCCAGACCCTTGAAGCGCTGCACGTCGATCTTGCCCTTGCCGCCGATGCCCTTGGCCAGCCAGTGCTCCTTCTCGGCGTCATTGGCGACGTAAAGGCGCTTCGCCCCCTGCGTCAGCCGGTAAAGCGGCGGGCAGGCCAGGTAGAGGTGGCCCTTGTCGATCAGGGGCCGCATCTGGGTGAAGAAGAAGGTCATCAGAAGGCTGGCGATATGGGCGCCGTCGACGTCGGCGTCGGTCATGATGATGATCTTGTCATAGCGCAGGTCATCGACGCGGAACTTCGTGCCCATCTGCACGCCCAAAGCCTCGCAGATGTCGCGGATTTCGGCGTTGTCGCCCAGCTTGGAACTGGCCGCGCCCAGCACGTTCAGGATCTTGCCGCGCAGGGGCAGCAGGGCCTGGGTTTCGCGGTTGCGGGCGGCCTTGGCGCTGCCGCCGGCCGAGTCGCCCTCGACCAGAAACAGTTCCGTCCCCTCGCGGTTCTTGGCGCTGCAATCGGCCAGCTTGCCCGGCAGCCGCAGCTTCTTGGTCGCGGTCTTGCGGGCGGTTTCCTTTTCCTGCCGCCGCCGCAGCCGTTCTTCGGCGCGCAGCACAAGGAAATCAAGGATCGCGCCGGCCGATTTCGGATCGGCCGCCAGCCAGTTGTCGAAATGGTCGCGCACCGCGCCTTCGACCCATTTCGCCGCCTCTTCGGTGGCCAGCCGGTCCTTGGTCTGGCCGACGAACTGCGGTTCGCGGATGAAGCACGAGACCAGCGCACAGCCGCCCGAGATCAGGTCATCGCGGGTGATCTGGTCGGTCTTGCGGTTTTTGGCCAGTTCGCCATAGGCCCGGATGCCCTTCAGGATCGCGGTCCAGAACCCCGCCTCATGCGTGCCGCCTTCGGGGGTGGGCACGGTGTTGCAGTAGGAATGGATGAAGCCGTCGCGCACCGGCGTCCAGTTGATCGCCCATTCGACCGAGCCGGGGACGCCGTATTTCTCGGGAAAGCTGACCTTGCCGGCAAAGGGGCGGTCGGCATAGGTCGTGGTTTTCTGCAACTGGTCCGACAGGTAGTCGGCCAGCCCCCCGGGAAAGTGGAAGACCGCCTCCATCGGGGTGTCGCCGTCAGGGATGGCGGTTTTCCAGCGGATTTCGACGCCCGAGAACAGATAGGCTTTCGACCGGACCATCCGCATCAGCCGGCCGGGCCGGAAGGTCTGGCTGCCGAAAATCTCATGGTCGGGGTGGAAGGTGGTGGTGGTGCCGCGCCGGTTGGGGGCTGCGCCCACCTTCTGCACCGGTCCCTTGGGGATGCCGCGCGAAAACTCCTGTACGAACAGCTCCTTGTTGCGGGCGACTTCCACCCGCATCAGGTCGGACAGCGCATTGACGACCGAAGCCCCCACCCCGTGCAAGCCGCCCGAGGTGGCATAGGCATCGCCGCCGAACTTGCCGCCGGCGTGCAGCGTGCAAAGGATCACCTCCAGCGCCGATTTGCCGGGGAATTTCGGATGGGGGTCAATCGGAATGCCGCGCCCGTTATCGCGCACCGTCACCGAATTGTCGGCGTGAAGCTCCACCTCGATCCGCGTGGCATGGCCTGCCACGGCCTCGTCCATCGAGTTGTCAAGGATTTCGGCCACCAGATGGTGCAGCGCCCGTTCATCGGTGCCGCCGATATACATGCCCGGCCGCTTGCGCACCGGCTCCAGCCCCTCAAGCACCTCGATCGAGGAGGCGTCATAGGTCTGGCCCTGAGAGGAAAGAAGGTCGGAGGACATGTGCTGCTCTTTTTCTGATGTGCTGCCATTAGATCATCTGCGGGGGGGCGGGCGCAAGATATGGTCCGCCGGGGGGCGATGGCGCCGCCACGGTCTGCGCGCTTTGGCGGCATTGACCGAATCCGGGGGGCAGCGCCAGAATGGCGCAACCCACGGGAGATGAAGATGCTGACCGCACGCCTTCTTACCGCCGCGCTTGCCCTTGGTCTTGCCACCCTTCCCGCCCGCGCCGACGATGTCTGCGACCCCGTCAAGGGCCGGGGCATGGCCATTACCGGGGTGGCGGCCAATGACACGCTGAACATGCGCAAAAGCCCCTCTGCCTCGGCCGAGATCGTCGAGCGGCTGAAGCCCGGCGCCAAGGGGCTGACCTCGACCGGGCGGTCGCGGCAGACCAACGATGCCTGTGCGCTGGCCTGCGTGGCGGTGGGGCTGGGGGCCGACAAGGCGGCGCTGGCCGTGGCGAAGGACTGCAAGGCCAAGGGCCGCATCTGGTATGAGGTGCGTTCGGCGGCGGGCCGGACGGGCTGGGTTTCGGGCCGGTTCATCCTGCCGGGCGCTGCCGTGGCGGTGCCCCCCATCGGCACCCTGCCCGCCCCGGCAGAGGAACCGCTTTACCGCTACACCTGCCAGAACGGCGAGCGGATCAACGTCACCCTGCGCGCCGGCACCCAGGATGCCGAGGTGGTCACGAAGGACGGCCGCTTCCTGTATCTGGGCAAGAAGGCCGGGGGGCCGGCGATCAACTATGCCTCACCGGCCTTCGGGGGCATGGCGTTGCGCGGCACGGCGGCGCGGGTGGTCTGGCAGGCGCCCGGCAAGTCGGAAACGACCTGCGTCGAAAGGCCCTGACCGCCGAAAGCCATGGCGGGGGTGACCCCAGGCCCGACGCCGCCCTTGCACCGGCGGCGGCTCTGGGCAATAGCTGCATCATTGCAGCCGGAGATTTCCATGAGCAGCCTTTCCGCCCGCCTGACGCTTGTCATCGCCACCCTTGGCCTTGCCGCCGCCGGCACCGCCGCCTGGATGTCTTGGCAGAACCGGCAAGAGATGCGGGCCGGCATGAAGGAACTGGCGGCCCTGTCGGTGCGCCCGGCGCTGATGGTGCAGGCCGATGCCCGGCCTGGGGCGGGGCTCTATCTGTCCAATCAGGGCGTCGGCCCGGCGGTTGTGCAAGAGGTGCGCATGGCCCTTGCCGCCCCCGACGGCACGCTGACCTGGATGGGTTATCCCGACGCCGCGAACGGCGCGAACCTGAACCTGTGGCAGTTCCTGGGCCTGCCTTCGGTGAACGAGGGCCTGCCCGAAGGCGTGGCAGCCATCGCCGCCCCGCCGCAGGCCGGCACGATCTATGGCCCCGGTCAGGGCGCCGACCTGATCCGCTTTCCGCCGGTGGGCCAACTGCCTGCCGAATGGCGCAGCGCGAATGAGACGGCCGCCGATGCCGCCCTGCAGGGCCTGATGCTGTGCGTCACCTATCAGGGGCTGGACGGCAACGCCTACCGGCTGGACCGCGGCGGGCTTTGCACGCGCGAGATCACCGACAAGGACCGCCGCTATACCGGCAGCGCGCCGTAACGGCCCTACTTCGCCTGCAGCGTCTTGAGGTATTCCGCCAGCGCCACCAGCCGGACGGGCGTCGGCGTCATGATGCCGTCGCCGCCGTCATAGGGCACCATCTCCCCCTCCATCAGCGGGGCGAAATCGGGCATCACGCCCTGCCCCTTGGCGCCGGCATAGCCCCAGATCTGGGCCATGACGCGGGTGGTGGGGAAACTGCCGCCGTTCGACCGTGACAGCAGCGTCAGGTCGGCGGGCTTCTGCGTCAGCCCGGCCGCCGCGATGCCGTCGCCCTTGCCGCTGGCGCCATGGCAGGCGGCGCAATAGTCGGCGTAATCCGCCGCCGGATCGGGCGATTTCGCCTCGGGCATGCAGGCGGTCAGCAACAGCAGGGCGGCGGGGGCAAGAAGGGCCTGGCGCATCATCTCTCCTCGGGGCGCGTCACACGACGCGGCCCTGATCCAGCCGCACCACGCGGTCCATGCGGGCGGCAAGTTCCATGTTATGGGTGGCGATCAGCGCCGCAAGCCCGGTGTCGCGCACCAGCCCCATCAGTGCTGCAAAAACCTGATCCGAGGTTGCGGGGTCAAGGTTGCCGGTCGGTTCATCGGCCAGAAGCAGCTTCGGCGCATTGGCCAGCGCGCGGCAGAAGGCCACCCGCTGCTGTTCCCCGCCCGACAGGGCCGCCGGCCGGTGGCTGGCGCGTTCGGCCACGCCGACCCGGCCCAGCAGGTCCATCGCCCGCGCCTCGGCCGCGGCCGCGCCGATGCCGTTCGCCAGTTGCGGGATGACCACGTTTTCCAGCGCCGAGAATTCCGGCAGCAAGTGGTGGAACTGGTAGATGAAGCCCACCTCGGCCCGCCGCGCCTCGGTCCTGGCCTTGTCGGAGAGGCCGACCATGTTGCGCCCGCCCAGCGCGACCGACCCCTGATCGGGCGTGTCCAAGAGCCCCGCAATATGCAGAAGCGTCGATTTCCCCGCCCCCGACGGCGCCACCAGCGCCACGACCTCGCCCCGCTTGACCTCAAGCGTGGCACCGCGCAACACGGCCACTTCCGAGGGCTTGCCGCGGTTGTAAACCTTCTCAAGCCCCGCCAGTTCCAGCGCGTAATCACTCATAGCGCAGGGCCTCCACCGGGTTCATCCGGGCGGCGCGGCGCGCGGGAAACAGCGTGACAAAGAACGACAGACCCAGCGACAGCGCCACGGCCGAAGCCACGTCATAGGCCTGCAACCGCGCCGGCAGCGCATAGATGCCGCGGATCGAGGCATCCCAGACCCCGCCGCCCGCCAGATAGTTCACGAAGGCAAAGATCGGGTCGATGTAGATGGCGAAAAGGCAGCCCAGCACCACCCCCATCACCGTGCCCACCGTGCCGGTAAAGGCGCCGCAGATGAAGAAGATGCGCAGCACCGACCCCTCGGTCAGCCCCATGGTCCGCAGGATGCCGATGTCGCGGCCCTTGTTCTTGACCAGCATGATCAGCCCCGAAACGATGTTCAGCGCCGCGATCAGCACAAGGATCGACATGATGATGAACATCACGTTGTCCTCCATCGTCAGCGCCCGCAGATAGCTGCCCGAGGCATCGCGCCAGGTCCAGAGCAGCGCCTCGGGCCCGCCCGCCTGCATCACGGCGGGGGCGTAGGCGTCGATGTTCTCGGGGTCCTTCACCATGACCTCAAATTCGTCGGCCATGCCCTCACGGTTGAAGAAGGCCTGTGCCTCGGCGAAGGGCATGTAGATGCGGGTGCGGTCGATGTCATAGCGGCCGGCGGTGAAGATATAGACCACCTCATAGGCATTGACACGGGGGCTTGATCCGAAGGCGGTCTTGACGCCCGAAGGCGAGATGACGCGCAGCTTGTCACCCACCGTGATCCCCAGTTCGCGCGCGATGCCCGAACCGATGGCGATGCCCTGATCGAAGCGCGCGATGTCGCCCTGCGCATCGGCACCGATGCCGACGCGGGGGATGGATTCAAGGTTCTCGCGGCTGATGCCGAAGACCTCGGCCCCCAGCGCGCCTTCGCCCGCCGTCACCATCACCTGCCCCTTGATCAGGGGGGCCGCGCGGGTCACGCCCGGCACTTCGGTCAGCCGGGTGGCGATATCCTGATAATCGGGGAAACCGCGCTGCAGTTGCCCCGTCTCATCGGCGCGGCCGGCGGAATAGACGGTGACATGGGCATTGGCGCCCAGAATGGTATCGACCAGTTCCGCCCGGAACCCCGCGCGCACCGACAGCGTGGCGATCAGCGCGAACACCGCCAGAGTGATTCCCAACAGGCTGATCCAGGTCATGACGGAAACCCCGCCCTCGGCCCGGCGCGCGCGCAGGTAGCGCCAGGCGATCATGAATTCGAAGCGCGAGAAGGGTGCGGGTGTGGCCAAGGAACTGCTCTTTCGTTTTGGGCGGCAGAGTGACCCCATGCAGGGGCGGGGTCAAGCCGTGCCGGGGGCGGCGGGCGGCGCTATGCCGGGCGCTCAACCCATGATAGAGTGGCGCCGTTTTCGAGGACGAGGTTTCAGCATGTATTACCGTGGGGTCTGGATCACCGACACCTATTTCACCGGCCATATCCACCAGGTCGAAACCACCCTGCGCCGGTCCATCGCCCAGATCGTGCGGGCGGGGTCGGGCTATGTGCGGCTGTATATCGGCATTGCCAGCGGGCACGACCACTGGACGGCACTGGCCAACCGGGTGGACCAGAAGAAGAAAGATGCCAAGGTCAGCACGATGTATCTGCTGTACCGTTCCTCCTCGCTGGCCAACACGACGGAACTGGAACGCCGGCTGGTCAACCATTTCCGCGAAATCTTCACCGAAGACGCGCTGTGGAACTCGACCGGCGGCGGCGGCGGACGGCGCGGGGCGGGGCCGAACTTCTACGTCTATCTGGCGGTGTCCGAAGAGTAGCTTGGAGCGCATTTCCAACGGCTTGCCTATCCTGGATCGGGTTCAATCTGACTCAGATTGAACCCGATCCGCCCTAGGCCGTGCGCCGGCGGCGGAACGGGGCCGCCAGCAACCCAAGCACCGCCGAAGCCCCCAGCCAGCCCGCGAAATAACCCACCAGCGCCGAGATGCCGCCATCGGCCGTCACCGGCACGGCGGGGCGGAAATCGGCCCAGGTGGCGCGCAGGGTTTCAGGGTCGGCCAGACGGTGCGGCATGGCCATACGCTCCAGCGGGCTGGCCGCGCGCAGGGCCGCCAGATTGGCCGCCAGCCGGTCATGCCGGGCAAAGGCGCGCTCAAGGTCGGTGCGCCGGTCGATCAGAAAGGGCGTGCCGCGCAACTCGGCCAGCGCCGCATCGCGGGTCAGCCCGTTGGCCGCCGCGGTGGCATCGAACTCGGCCACCAGAAGCGCCATGGCATCGACCTGCCCGGCCAGCCGCTGCAGATACTGCTGCGAGAATTCGGGGAACTGCGACAGCACCGCCGCCACCGCAACCCCGCCTGCC
>JACZKR010000264.1 GCA_014859945.1 Paracoccaceae bacterium
CATCCGCGACTTCCCGCAACATCACAGCGTCCAGCCGGGCGGCGTTTTCGGGGATCGCATCGGGCGGGCAGCCCAGCGTCACCACCCCTGCCCCGATCCGCAACGCGCCACGGCCGGCAAGGCGGGCCGCGCCGCCGCGACCGAAGGGTCCAGAGAGGATGAGGGCGTGGCCGTGAGAGTATTTGTGGCCGTCCAACTTCCTGAAACGCGTCGGTGCCAACCTTTCAGCCAAAGAAACACAGTTCAGGACCTGCCGCTTCCCTTGGGCATCTTTCAACACAGAAACTCGACCACGATTCAAGGTTGGGAGGCCCAAATCAACTATTCGAAGTCTCGACGATACCGACGAGCCTTCGCCCAGCACGTGGCCGACCTTGGCCCGGTGAAATGTGACAGTAAGCGCGCAGCTATCCGGAACTTCTTCTGCCGGGGAACCACCAATCCAGCGACCGGAGTCAGCGTCAATTCCCGACAGAATATCTATCGCAACGAGTGGCCAATTTTGGAACGTCGCCTTTAGCAAGAGTTGAGCTTCGGAATCCAACGGTCTCGTGCAGCCAATACCAAACAAGGCGTCAACCCAAAGCTCGACGTTCTGGTCACGAACCTCCGGAATCTTACTCACGGGGGAGATCTCCCCCATCCCCACCCACCGCTCATAATTCACCCGCGCGTCCGGCGGCATCTTCCCGGGGTCGCCGTAGAGGAACACCTCCACCTCCCAGCCCCGCTCTTTCAGCAGCCGTGCCACGACGAACCCGTCGCCGCCATTGTTGCCGGGGCCGCAGAGGACCACGGCCCGCTGCGCGGTGGTGGCAAGCGCGGGCCATTCCGCCAGAATCGCCTCGACCACGCCCTGCCCGGCGCGTTCCATCAGTTCCAGCCCGGTGACCTGACCGGAGGCGATTGCGGCCTGTTCGATGGCGCGCATTTGGGCAGCGGTCAGAAGCTCTGTCATGTGGCGCCGATTCCCGTTCACAAACCGCCCATTCCCGCGCCGCATTGCACAAATTTTGTGCGGCATGCGCCGATTTCCGCGGCCGATTGTCAGGCCCCTACCCTAGCCAATTGAGGCCACCGGGCGGAAGTGCTGAGTGGGGTCAGAATGAAATTCGGGGGGAGTCGGCCCATGAAGAAAGTCGAGGCAATCATCAAGCCTTTCAAGCTGGATGAGGTGAAGGAAGCCCTTCAGGAAGCCGGGATTCAGGGCCTGTCGGTGACCGAGGTCAAGGGGTTCGGCCGCCAGAAGGGCCATACCGAACTGTACCGCGGCGCGGAATATGTCGTGGATTTCCTGCCCAAGGTGAAGATTGAGGTCGTCCTGACCGACGAGATGGTGGAAACCGCCATCGAGGCGATCATCTCGGCCGCCCGCACCGACAAGATCGGTGACGGCAAGATCTTCGTCTCTCCCGTCGAACAGGCCATCCGCATCCGCACCGGGGAAACCGGTGATGATGCCGTGTGATAACCGGGCTTTGCGGCCTTAACTGTAACCACAACCGAAAGGCAGTCAGATGAGCGCAGTCGCAAAAGCTCTGAAACTGATGAAGGACGAAGAGGTCGAATACGTCGACGTCCGCTTTACCGACCCCAAGGGCAAGCTTCAGCACGTCACCATCGTGGCGGATCTGGTGGATGAGGACTTCTTCGAGGAAGGCTTCATGTTCGACGGCTCGTCCATTGCCGGCTGGAAGTCGATCGACCAGTCTGACATGAAGCTGATCCCGGATGCGACCTCGGTCTATCTGGACCCGTTCTATGCCGAAAAGACGCTGTGCGTGCATTGCGACGTGGTCGAGCCCGACACGGGCGAGGCCTATGACCGCTGCCCGCGCCAGATCGCCAAGAAGGCCGAGGCTTACCTCAAGTCCTCGGGCGTGGGCGATGCGGCCTATTTCGGCCCCGAAGCCGAATTCTTCATCTTCGACGACGTGCGCTATTCGGTGACGCCGCAGAAGGTGTCTTACGCGATCGACGCCCATGCGGCGGCGTGGAACACCGATACCGAGTATGACTCGGGCAACCAGGCGCACCGCGCGGCCCACAAGGGCGGCTACTTCCCGGTGAACCCGGTGGACGAAGCGCAGGACCTGCGCGGCGAGATGCTGTCGACCATGAAGCGCATGGGCATCAAGGTGGACAAGCACCACCACGAGGTTGCCACCTGCCAGCACGAACTGGGCATGATCTTCGGTGGTCTGGTCGAGCAGGCCGACAACATCCAGAAGTACAAATACGTCATCCACAATGTCGCGGCCGCCTATGGCAAGACCGTGACCTTCATGCCGAAGCCCATGAAGGGCGACAACGGTTCGGGGATGCACGTCAACATGTCGATCTGGAAGGACGGCAAGCCGCTGTTCGCCGGCGACAAATATGCCGACCTGAGCCAGGAAGCCCTGTGGTTCATCGGCGGCATCCTGAAGCATGCCAAGGCGCTGAACGCGCTGACCAACCCCTCGACCAACAGCTACAAGCGCCTGATCCCGGGCTTTGAAGCGCCGGTGCTGCGCGCCTATTCGGCCCGCAACCGCTCGGGCTGCGTCCGTATTCCGTGGACCGAGTCGCCCAAGGCCAAGCGTGTGGAAGCCCGCTTCCCCGACCCCTCGGCCAACCCCTATCTGGCCTTCGCGGCGCTGATGATGGCCGGCCTTGACGGCATCAAGAACAAGATCGACCCGGGTCCGGCTTCGGACAAGGACCTGTACGATCTGCCGCCCGAAGAACTGGCGGAAATCCCGACCGTCTGCGGTTCCCTGCGCGAAGCGCTGGAAGAGCTGGAGAAGGACATGGACTTCCTGCTGGCCGGCGGCGTCTTTGAAAAGGCGCAGCTTGAGGCCTACATGGCGCTGAAATGGGAAGAGGTTTATGCCTATGAGCATACGCCCCACCCCATCGAATACGCGATGTATTATTCGGTGTGATTTGCGGAACAATCCGCAAGGAAGGCCGCCCTTCGGGGCGGCCTTTCGCTTTGGCAGGACATGTCTTTTCGGACAGGTGGATTGTGGCAAAACCGGGGCAGCACCTGTCTTTTCGGACAGGTCCCCTGTTGCGAAGGCGAAACAAATCAGAGGGCAGGCGGCGATTGTCCGATCCGGGCGGGGCGATGCAACCCATGGTTAATTTCCACTTAATCACCACAATCGTTCCCGTTTGCGGGCACAATCACCGGTGACATTGGACCAAAGCAACCCGGAGGAGTGCCATGTCCAGTGCTGCGCTCAGTACCATTGCCCAGTTGGTGTGTTCGGCCGATACCCATGTGAACTTTGCCCGTCTGGTCAGTGACCTGGATACGGTGCTGC
Source organism: Paracoccaceae bacterium (assembly GCA_014859945.1). Lineage (GTDB taxonomy): Bacteria > Pseudomonadota > Alphaproteobacteria > Rhodobacterales > Rhodobacteraceae > Fuscibacter. The sequence goes on from JACZKR010000264.1 coordinate 3,312, forward strand.
AACGGTTCGGCGATACAAGGCCGCAGCTGAAATGGGACTGCGACGACGTGGCGATCTTCGATCTGCCGGGCACGCGGATTCTGCTGGGCTGGTGCGATGATTTCCGCAGCGACCGGACCGGCTGCCTGACGCTGGCGGTCGGGCCTTCGCCCCTGCCGGCCAATTCGGGCGCGCGCGTCAGCAATGATGCGATCTGTCTGCGGCTGGTGGAACGGGTGCAGGACCGGCTGGCGCCCCGCGCGGTAGTCTGGCATCAGGTGCCGGGCGTGACCTCGGCCGAGACGGTGGACGGTCTGATCGCCGCACTGCCGGGCCGCACCGCCCAGGCGGCCGGGGAGGCCGAAGCACCGGTGGCCGAAGCAGCGCCCGAGGCGCCGGCCGAAGCGGTGGTGGAAGACGCGCCGGTGGCCGAGGCACCCGTGGCCGAAGTGCCGGCGGATGCGCCCGCGGCCGAAGCCGCGCCGGCCGAGGCCGCCGCCCCGCGTGACCGGTCGAATGTCCGCATCCTGCATGCCTTCCGCAAGGCGCCCGAGGCCGAGGCCGTGGCGCCCCCTGCCGCGCAGCCGCCGGCCAATGACCGGCCGCATCTGCCGCGCTGGCATGACCCCGAACTGGCCCGCCTGCGCGACGCGCTTTACGACCCGGCCGAAGCCGCCGCCGCTGCGGCGCTTGAGGCCGCAAAGCCCACTGCCCAGATGCGGCTGGCCATCCACGCGATGAACGCCACCCTGATCGCCGTCTATGCCCCCTTCGGCGCGGCGGTGATGACCTACAGCCTGCTGAAGGGCGAAGACCTCAAGGTCTCGGCCCGGATGCTGATGCTGGCGGGCAGCGTCTCGATGATGCTGAACACGCCCATCGGGCAAAGCGTCTTCGGCTTCGCCGGGGCGTAGGGGGGCGGCCGGCGGTCCGGGCGGGAAAGGCGAGGCACTGCCTCGCCCCGCCCGCGTGCGACGGTTCAAGCAGAAACGGTGCGGCACGAGATATAAGAGGCCGGCGCCTGCCCCGGCGGGCGAGAAGCGCCCGCCGATGGCGGGGCGGGCGCTGGCCGGGCCTTTGAGGCCCGACCGGTGCAGATTGCCGGTGTTCCACGGTGGCGAAGGCGATGGCCTTCGCCATGGATTCCGGGGATGGTGCGTGTGAACACGCACCCTACGCAGCCTACAAACGGCGCAACCTTGCCCGGGCGGGGTCAAACAGAGACGGTCCGTCACGTAAGACCAGAGGCCAGCGCCCGACCGGGCGGGCGAGAAGCGCCCGCCATGGGCGGGGCGGGCGCTGGCCGGGCCTTTGAGGCCCGTCCGGTGGGCCTTGCCAGCGCGAGAAAGTGGCGAAGGCGATGGCCTTCGCCATGGCGGGCGGGAAGGTGCGTGTGAACACGCACCCTGCGGGGCGGAACGGGCATCGAAGCCCCGCTACAGCCGCGCTTCCTCCAGCCCTGCCAATTCCTCGGCGCTCAGCGTGGCGATATCGACCACCCAGGTGTGGATGGAAAACACCACCGCCCGGCTGACCGGCAGCCGCCGCAGCACCTGCCGTTCCGACCGCACATAGGACCCGCCGCGGCGGTCGGTGCGGGGGTCGGCCTCGCGCCGGGGCTGGTGCAGCGTGGGGTCGCGGTAAACCAGTGCATTGGCCCGCCACAGCATCTGCCCCGGCCGGATCGCATCAAACAGCCGCTGCACCCGCCGCGCCACGTCATCATCGTAACTCGGCACCGGCACATGGATGCCCAGAAGCGGCCGGCCCAGCTTTTCGCTCAGCCACCAGCTGGCCGGGAAACACAGGGCGGCGGCGGTCAGCACATGCTCTTCCCCCGCCTTCTCCATCAGACACAGGTCTTCCTGCACCAGCTGCGCCAGCACCGCCATCACCGGCCCGTCCAAGGCCACCGTCACCCCGTCCGGCCGCAACACCGCCCCCGGCCCCACGACATAGCCGGGCGTGCGGCGCAGATGATCCAGCACATCGGCCAGCAGTTCGGCCGCCGCCGGCGCGGCGCTGTCCAGCATTCCCGCCACCAGCCCGGGCTTTTCGGCCACCAGCCGGTCGCGCTCGGCCATCTGGGCGGCGAAAGCGTCATCGACGCGCAGCCAGTCATCGCCCTCAACCGGCAGGATGCCGGGCAGGCGCGCGGTGCGCGGGTCCATCCAGGGGGCGAACGGCAGGCGGGATTGCAGGATCGGCGGGCTCATGCCCTTTCCTAGCGCCTCTGCCGCAGCGCGGAAAGACCGCGCCCGACACCACCCGTCGCAAACGGGCAAGCCCCGCCCCCGCCGCCGGC
>JACZKR010000034.1 GCA_014859945.1 Paracoccaceae bacterium
GATGCAGCCGCCGGGCGGGTCGCGCGCGCTGACGGTGACGCCGGGCGGGCCGCAACTGCCGCAGACGGTGCGGCCGGCGCAACTGCCCTCGCCCGAATTGCGCGCCGAACAGGCCCATATCGCCGAGGTGATGAAGATCCAGCAGGACATCGCCCGCCGCCGCCGCCGCCGCTCGGCGCTGCTGGCGGCGCGGATGTTCGTCTTTGTCCTGCTGCCCACGCTGCTGGCCGCGATCTATTACTACACCATCGCCACGCCGCTTTACGCCGCGCGCACCGAATTCGTCATCCAGCAGGCCGAACCGGCGGCGGCGGCGGGGATGAGCAGTCTGTTGCGCGGCACCTCGCTGGCCACCTCGCAGGATTCCATCGCGGTGCAGGGCTATCTGCAAAGCCAGGTCGCCATGCAGCGGCTTGAGGCCGACAACGGCTTTCGCGCGCATTTTTCGTCCGTCGATATCGACGCGATTCAGCGGCTGCCCGACGGGGCCACGGAAACCGCGGCCTACAAGCTCTACAAGAAGATCGTCCGCATCTCGTATGACCCGACCGAGGGCCTGATCAAGATGGAGGTCTTGGCGGCCGACCCCGACAAATCGGTGGAATTCAGCCAGGCGCTGATCGGTTATGCCGAAGAGCAGGTCGATCAGATGACGCAGCGCCTGCGCGAAGACCAGATGAAGGGCGCCCGCGAAAGCTATGAAGACGCGGAACAGAAGCTGCAGGACGCCAACCGCCGCGTGGTCGAGTTGCAGGAGCAGTTCAAGGTTCTGTCGTCTGAGGTCGAAATCAGCCTGATCTCGGCCCAGATCGGCCAGCTGGAAACCCAGCTGACCCAGGACCGCCTTTCGCTGGCCCAGATGGAGGCAAACGAAACCCCGAACGTCGCGCGGATGGAGCCCCTGAAGCGCCGCATCGCTGCCATTGAGACCGAAATTGCCGCCCTGCGCGCCAAGCTGACCGAAGACAGCGATTCCGGCCTGTCGATCGCCAAGGTGCAGAGCGAGCTTCTGGTGGCGCAGGCCGATGTGCAGACCCGTCAGCTGCTGATGGCGTCGGCGCTGCAGGCGATGGAAACGGCACGGGTGGAAGCCAACCGCCAGACGCGCTATCTGTCGATCTCGGTCAGTCCGGTTGTCCCCGATGCGCCCGCCTATCCGCGCGCCTTCGAGAACACGCTTGTCGTGCTTCTCATCTTCCTCGGGATTTACCTGATGATCTCGATGACGGTGGCGATCCTGCGTGAGCAGGTCTCGGCGTGAGGATGGAATGAAAGACGTTCAGATCGGCGGGCTGACCGCCGGAAACGACCGGCCGCTGCTGGTGATCGCCGGGCCCTGCCAGCTGGAAAGTCTGGACCATGCCCAGATGATCGCCGGCGTGCTGGCCGAAGCCTGCGCGGCGGCCGGGGCGCAATATGTGTTCAAAGCCAGCTACGACAAGGCCAACCGCACCAGCCTGAAGGGCAAGCGCGGCCTTGGCATGGAGGCGGGGCTGCAGATTCTGGCGGCGGTCAGGGCCATGGGCATGCCGGTGCTGACCGATTTCCACGAACCCGAACAGGCGGCCGAGGTGGCTTCGGTCGTCGATGTGCTGCAGATCCCGGCGCTTCTCTGCCGCCAGACCGACCTTCTGCTGGCCGCCGGCCGCACCGGGGCGGCGGTGAACGTGAAGAAGGGTCAGTTCCTGGACCCCTATGGCATGGCCAACGTGGCGGAAAAGATCGCCTCGACCGGGAACGAACGCATTCTGCTGACCGAGCGCGGAACCACCTTCGGCTATAACGGCCTTGTGGCCGACATGCGCAGCCTGCCGATCATGGGGCGCACCGGCTATCCGGTGATCATGGATGCGACCCATGCGGTGGCCTTCCCGGGCGGACTGGGCGACAGTTCGGGCGGCCAGCGCGAATTTGCGCCGGTTCTGGCGCGGGCGGCAGTGGCGCTGGGGATCGCCGGGGTCTTCCTTGAAACCCATCAGGACCCCGACAACGCCCCCTCGGACGGGCCGAACATGATCCGGCTGGAACATATGCCGGCGCTGATCGACAGCCTGATGGCCTTCGACCGGCTGGCCAAGGCCGATCCGATGCGGGTCTGACCCTTGACGCCGCGCGCGCCCGGTCTAGTTGCCGGCCATGACCGAGGATGACCTCGCCGATCTTCTCCGGGGGTGCGCCGCGCAGGACCGCGCGGCGTTCCGTGCGCTATATTCCGCCAGTTCCGCGAAACTCATGGGCGTTCTGATCCGTATCCTTCAGGACAGGACCGAAGCGGAGGATGCGTTGCAGGAGGTTTTCACCAGGGTCTGGCTGCGGGCGGGGCGGTTTGACGCCAGCCGCGGCCGTGCCATGACCTGGCTGATCGCGCTGGCCCGCAACCACGCGATCGACCGCCTGCGCGCCCGCCCCGCCAC
>JACZKR010000265.1 GCA_014859945.1 Paracoccaceae bacterium
CCACGCTTCGGCAAAAGAGGCTCGACAAGCCGCCACTCCTCGTCGCTCAGATCGTATCGCGCCATCATCCCCTCCCGCATACCGCAGAAGGGAATCATGAAACCACACAAACCGGAATCCCTTATTGAGTACGAACCCTAGTTGCCGCCGCCCAGAAGCTCTTCAAGAATGGCCTCAACCGGATCGCGGCGCTGGCGGGTGTTGCCTTGCGGCTGGCCGCCCATCGCTTCATCCAGAGACTGTTCCACGCCGGGCTGGCCCGGAACCGCCTCGGGCTGGGCGGGCTGCGGCGGCAGGCGCGGTTCGGGCACGATCATCGGCAGGGGCCGGACCGGCAGGCCGTCATGCACGCGCACCATCACCTCGTGCCAGATCTCGGCCGGCAGGCCGCCGCCGGTCACGCCTTTCAGCGGCGTGTTGTCGTCGTAGCCCATCCAGACCCCGGTGACGTAATCGGCGGTAAAGCCGATGAACCACGCATCACGGGCGGCCTGCGTCGTGCCGGTCTTGCCCGCCGCCGGACGGCCATCCAGCCGCGCCCGCGTGCCGGTGCCGCGCTCGATGACCTGGGTCATCATGTAGGTCAGAAGCTGCGCCGCCTCTTCGCTGATGACACGCTCACCAATCCCGCCACCGGCGCCCATCAGGGGCGTGTCGTCACCCTTCAGCGTCAGTTCCCGCAGGCCGTAGGGCGTGACCGAAGACCCCCCGTTCAGGATGCCGGCATAGGCGCCGGTCATGGTGATCAAGGTCGATTCCGAAGCCCCCAGCGCCAGCGCCGGCCCTGCCGCCATGTCGCTGGACAGGCCGAAGTTCGCGGCCACCTGCCGCACCAGATCGCGGCCCACCGCCTCGGACACCCGGACCGCCGGGATGTTGCGGCTTTCGGCCAGCGCCTGCGTCAGGGTGATCATCCCCTTGAATTCGCCGTCATAGTTCTTGGGTGTCCATGCGCCGGAACCGGGGATGTTCATGGTCAGCGGCGTGTCTTCGACAAAGTCCGACGGGCTCCACCCCAGGTCCATCGCGGCGGCATAGACGAAGGGCTTGAAGGCCGATCCGGTCTGCCGCAGCGCCTGTGTCGCCCGGTTGAACGATCCGGCGGCTTCGGTCTTGCGGCCGCCGACCATGGCGCGCACGGCGCCGTCCGCGCTCATCACCACGATGGCGGCCTGGGCGTTGGACCCCGACTTGACCTTGTTTTCGAAGACCCAGACCAGCGCCTCTTCGGCGGCTTTCTGCAGATGGGGGTCCAGCGTGGTGCGCATCACCACGTCCTCGGTCGTCTCGCTGGTCAGGAAGGCGGGGGCGCTTTCCATGACCCAGTCGGCAAAGAACCCGCCCGATTTCGACGCAGCCTGTTCCGACAGCACCGCCGGATGAGCGCGGGCATCGTCGGCTTCGGCCTTGGTCAGATAGCCCTGCTCTTCCATCAGACCGATGATTACATTCGCCCGTTCCTGCGCGCGTTTCAGGTTGTTGGTCGGCGCATAGCGCGAGGGCGCCTTCAGAAGCCCCGCCAGCATCGCCGCCTGCGCCGGCGTCACCTCATTGGCCGAGACGCCGAAATACCGCTGCGCCGCCGCTTCGAACCCACGCGCACCGGCGCCCAGATAGGCGCGGTTGAAGTAGATCGTCAGAATCTGCTCTTTCGAGTATTTCCACTCCATCGCCATGGCGAAGGGGATTTCCTTGACCTTCCGCCAGATGCCGCCGCCCCGGCAGTCTTCTTCATAGGCCGCTTCCGATTTCCACTGCGCCGGATCGTAGGGCACGCCAAGGCACAGAAGCTTGGCGACCTGCTGGGTGATGGTGGAACCGCCGTTGCCTTCCAGCGGGCCGCGGCCTTCGGACAGGTTGATGCGGATGGCGCTGGCAATGCCGCGCGGGCTGATACCGAAATGGCGGTAGAACCGCTTGTCCTCGGTCGCCACCACGGCATGCAGCAGATGCGGGGAAACCGTGCCGGCGGTGATCTGGCCGCCGAAGGTTTCTCCGCGCCAGGCAAAGACCCGGTCATCGCGGTCCAGAAAGGTCACCGAGCCGCGCGCACGGCCGTCGAGCAGCGCCGTCACATCGGGCAACTGCGCCTGAAAGTAAAAGACGATGCCGCCCAGGATGATCGCACCGATAACCGTCAGTCGCCAGGTGACGGCCCAGATCGTGCCGAAGATCCAGCCGAAGAACCGTGCGAACAGCCCGCGCTGCCGCTGTGGCGCGGCTGTGCGGCCGGTCTTGCGGGCCGGCGGCTTCGATCCGCCGCCGCCGCCCGAC
>JACZKR010000035.1 GCA_014859945.1 Paracoccaceae bacterium
GTTCTCGGCCTGGAAGGCGGCCATGAAGGCGCGCAGCGCCGCCGTCATGTGCTTGCGGCTGGGATAGACCAGATGCACCGGCAGTTCGGGCAGGCTGTAGGGTTCCAGCACCGGCACCAGCGCGCCGCTGGCCAGTTCGTCCAGGATCATGAACTCGGGCATGATCGCCAGCCCCAGCCCCTCGACCGCCGCGGCGCGGATCATGTCGCCGTTGTTGGAACAGAAGGCCGGCTCGATCCGCTGATGAAACACCTCGCCCTCGCGGGCGAAGGGCCAGCTGCGGCTGGAGCGCAGGTTGGAATAATGCAGTGCCCGGTGCTGCAGCAGATCGGCCGGGGTTTCCGGCCGGCCGTGGCGGGCCAGATAGTCGGGGGCGGCCACCACATGCACGCGCGACCCGCCGATCCGCCGGGCAAACAGCCCCGAATCCTCCAGCGCGCCGATGCGCACCGCCGCATCGAAGCCGCCCTCGATCAGGTTCTGCCGCGCATCCTCCAGCACCAGTTCCAGAAGGACCGAGGGGTGTTCGCGCATGAACCGCGTCAGCACCGGCTGCAGCACGGCCCGGGTATAGGACACCGGGGCGCCGATCTTCAGCCGGCCCTGCGGCGTGTCGCCATGCTGGCGCACCGCGGCGCCGGCATCTTCGATATCGCTGAGGATCGCCTTGATGCGCTGCACATAATCGCTGCCCACCGCCGTCGGCGTGACGGATCGGGTGGACCGCGTCAGCAGCAGCACGCCCAGTTCCGCCTCAAGATCCGAGACATGCTTGGAACACATGCTCTTGGACATGCGCAGCCGCCGCGCCGCCGCCGAGAAGCCGCCCTCTTCGATCACCGCCACAAGGCAGCGCATCGCGGTTATATCCATGGCGCACAACTCCAAGGCCTTTCACGCGCAACTGTGCGCTCATACGGCAAGTTTCAAGAGTTCCGTCGCAGATTTCCGTTCGATCCGGGCGAACGATGCGTTCGATGACGGGGCGGTTAACTCTGCAGCCGGTTTGCACCATTTCGGTCTCATCCGACGCACCGATGCGCCGAATGAACCGAAAACCGAAAGGACAGACCATGAAACGCTTCCACCTGATCGCCGCCTCCGCCGTGCTGGCCGCCACCGCTTCGGCCGCCCTTGCCGGCAGCGCCACCGACCCGCGCTATGACGCCAGCCAGTATTCGGCAAGCGAAGTTGCGGTGATCGAGAATGCCCTGCGCTCGGGCGATACCCAGACCGCGAACTTCTACATCGCCGGCGGCAACCGCGCCGCGCTGACCGAGGCGCCCAACGCCGGCCGCGCCCAGATCGCCGCCAAGCTGGGCCTTGATCCCGCGCAATACACCCTGTCGGAACTGTCGATCATCGACAGCGCGCTGACCGCCAAGAACACCACGCTGGCCAACTTCTATATCTCGGGCCGCAACCGCGACGTCCGCGGCGGCGTGGGTGAGGTGAGCGAAGGCAAGGCGCAACTGGCCGCCTCGCTGCGGGTGAATGCCGCCGACTATTCGCTGACCGAACTGACCGCGATGTATCTCGACTCGATCAGCTGATCCTCGTGACCGGAACCTTCCGGCCCCAAGGGCCCTGCCGCGCTCTCCGGCAGGGCCCTTTTCCTTGGGCGCGGTTTGCGGCATAGCTGGCGCGACCAGACCGGAGCCCGAAGCCATGCATGACATCCGCACCATCCGCGACAACCCCGCCGCCTTCGACGCGGCGCTGGCCCGCCGGGGGCTGCCGGGCCTGTCGTCCGAGCTTCTTGCGCTGGATGAAAAGCGCCGCGCCGATATCCTTGCCGCCGAAACCGCCCAGGCCGAGCAGAACCGCGCCTCGAAAGAGGTGGGCGCCGCCAAGGCCCGCGGCGATGACGCCGAGTTTGAACGCCTGCGCGCGCTGGTGGCCGAGAAGAAGGCCGAAATCGCCCGCCTGACGACCGAGGCCGATGCCGAGGATGCGCGCCTGCGCGACGCGCTGATGCGCATTCCGAACACGCCCCTGCCCGAAGTGCCCGATGGCGCGGATGAGGATGGCAACGTTGAAATCCACCGCTGGGGCACCCCCCGCGCCTTCGACTTCGCGCCGAAAGAGCATTTCGACATTGCCGGTGTGAAGCCCGGGATGGACTTTGAGACCGCTGCGAAGCTGTCGGGCAGCCGCTTTGTCGTGCTGAAAGGCGCGGTGATCCGCGTCCACCGGGCGCTGGCGCAGTTCATGCTGGATACCCATGTCGCGGATCACGGCCTGCTGGAGACCTGGACCCCGGTTCTGGTCAAGGAAGAGGCGATGTATGGCACCAACCAACTGCCCAAATTCGCCGAAGACAGCTACCGCACCGAAGACGGCTACTGGCTGATCCCCACCTCCGAGGTCACGCTGACCAACACCGTCGCCGGCGACATCCTTGACGAAGCGGCGCTTCCCATCCGCATGACCGCCCATACCCAGTGCTTCCGCTCGGAAGCCGGCAGCGCGGGCAAGGACACCACCGGCATGCTGCGCCAGCACCAGTTCGAAAAGGTCGAGATGGTGACGATCTGCACCCCCTCCAGCCATCTGGAGGAACAGGAGCGCATGGTGAAATGCGCCGAGGCGATCCTGGAAAAGCTGGGCCTGCCCTACCGCCGCATCGTGCTTTGCACCGGCGACATGGGCTTTGGCGCGCAGCGCACCTATGATCTTGAGGTCTGGCTGCCCGGCCAGAACCGCTACCGCGAGATTTCCAGCGTCTCGACCTGTGGTCAGTTCCAGGCCCGCCGGATGAACGCGCGCTTCCGCCCGGCGGGCGGCGGCAAGCCGGAATTCGTCGCCACGCTCAACGGTTCGGGCCTGGCCGTGGGCCGCTGCCTGATCGCGGTTCTGGAAAACGGCCAGCAGGCCGACGGATCGGTCGAGTTGCCGGCTGCGCTGCACCCCTGGCTGGGCGGCAAGACCCGCATCACCGCCGAGGGCGCGCTGGCCTGAACCCCGGAAAGGGTTCCCCGCGCCGGCCGGTCGTAGGGTGCGTGCTTGCACGCACCGCGCGGCGGGAAAGGTGCGTGTGAACACGCACCCTACGGGGATTGTCCTTCGCCCGCCATGGACCGAGGCCATCGCCTCGGCCACGCCGCAACGGTGCCCCTTGCCGCCGGTGGCCCCAAAGGCCGCCGGCCAGCGCCCGCCCCGCCCATGGCGGGCG
>JACZKR010000266.1 GCA_014859945.1 Paracoccaceae bacterium
GGCGCGGGCAAAGGCCCGTGCCGCCGGCCCTTCGGGGTTGCCCCGGTAGTGCCGCCAGACCTGCCGCAAAGCGCGTTCGGTGGTCTCTTCCCGCCGCAACAGGCCCACCCGGTCGATCACCCCGGCCAGCGAGCGCACGGCATAGGCGCCGCGCGAATAGCCGAACAGATAGATCCCGTCGCCTTCCCGATACTGGCTGGCCAGCCAGCCATAGGCGCGGCGGATCTGGCGGCTGATGCCCCGGCCCTGCAGGAAGCCCGCGGCATGGCGCCAGCCTTCCCACTGCAGGCCCGGTTCGTAGTACACGCGGCGATGCACGCCGGGGCGGCTTTCGATCAGAAGCTTGTAAAGCAGCCCCGCATTGCTTTCCTCGCCCGGAACCAACGTGGCCAGCGTGCCGTCCAGGATGATGACATGATCCACCCGCCCGCGCCGCAAACCGGGCGGGGGCGGGGTGGCGGGCTCGGTCTCGACAACCGGGGTTCCCTGCCACCAGCGCGTCAGGCGCTGCAGTATCGTCATCGGTCTTCCCGCATGAAAAGGCCCGCCGGGTCCGGCGGGCCCTGGCCCAGATTAGCGCATCGGGGCCGAATGCAAGGTTAATTCGCCGCGATCAGAGTTTCAGCGACAGAACCGTGACCATGCCCAGCTCACCAAAGCCGTTGAAGCGGCTGTTGGTCACGGTTGAATAGGCGCCCATGCCATGGACAATCACGAAATCGCCCTCGGCGATGTCAGCAGGGAAAGGCACGTCGCCCGGCAGACGGTCCACCGAATCGCAGGTCGGGCCAAAGCAGATGCGGCCCTGCACCCCGCCGGTGCGGCGGCGGCCTTCGCTGTCCAGCACCTCGATCCGGTCGATGATGCCGATCTGGCTGAGTTCGAAGAGCGAGCCATAGACCCCGTCGTTCAGGAAGACATGGGTGCCGTCGCGCACCGCCTTGACCCGGGCGGCCAGGCTGAAGGCATCGCCGCACAGCGCCCGGCCCGGTTCGCAGATCAGCGCCGGCAGCGCATCGCCAAAGGCTTCGCGGGCGACACGGCCGATGGTTTCAAACGTCGCCTCCAGTTGCGGCACCACGCCGGTCGCACGGTGGCTGGGGAAGCCGCCGCCCACGTTCAGCCGGGCAATCCGCACACCGGCGCGGGTGGCAATATCAGCCGCCGCACGGATGTACGAGGCCCAGGCGTTCGGGTCGATGCACTGGGTGCCGGGGTGGAAGGTGATCGAGGGGATATAGCCCGAAGCCGCCACCGTCTTCAGCAGTTCGACCGCCAGTTCCTCGGTCGCGCCGAACTTGGCGCCGAAGTTGTAGGCCGCGCCCGCCACTGGCAGCTTGAAGCGCACCGAAATCTCGGTGCCCGCGGCGGGAACCATCTCGATCAGCTTCAGCAGTTCCGAGGTCGAATCGACCGAATAGCTTTTCACGCCGCGCGCGACCGCATGCGAGATCTCGGCACGCGAACGCACGGGGTTGTTGTAGTGGATGGCCGCATCGGGGGCGAGCCGGCGGATCAGGTCGATCTCGAACGGCGAGGCACAGTCAAAGCCCGTGACGCCGGCGGCGACCAGGTTTTCCACCATCTCTTCGCCGGGGTTCGACTTGACCGCATAGGTCACCAGCCCCGGAAAGCCGTCAAGAAAACGGCGCGCCGTGGCCTGAACGACCGAGGGCGCAAAGAACAGCACCGGGTTCTCCGGCTGCTGGTTGCGGAGGAATTCGGTCGGATTGGTCCAGATCGATTTGGACAGTCCCATCGGCGTGATCCTTTCTGCCAACAAGATGCGTGTCCTCCTCCGTTGCCCCACCATCAATGGTAGGAACGGCCTCGGCACCCGCGCGGTTTTTCCAACCAGGCCAGGTGCGTATGAGCCGCCCTTTTCCTGCAACTGAGGATGCCGCATATGGGTGACATCTTCACCGGACAAAACTATATATCTGACGCGAATCATCGTCATAATGACGAAAAGCCCGGACAAATTGCATGGACGACCTCGACCGTAACATCCTGTCGCTTCTGGGGGCCGATGCCCGGATGTCGGTGGCCACCCTCGCGCGCCGGCTGAAGGTGGCGCGATCAACCATTCAGGCCCGGCTGGAACGGCTGGAAACCGGCGGCGTGATCGCCGGCTACACGCTGAAACTGGGCGAAGCTGCGCGGCAGGGCCGGCTGCGGGCCAGCGTGCTGCTGACCATAGAACCCCGGGCGCAGGCGGCGATTCTGACGCGGCTGAAGTCGATTGCCGAGGTGGAACGGGTCTTCACCACCTCGGGCCGCTTCGACCTGCTGTTGCAGATCGCCGCGCCGAACACCCAGATTCTGGACGGCGTGCTGGACCAGATCGGCGCGCTGACCGGGGTCAAATCTTCGGAAAGCCTGATTCACCTTTCAACGCGGATCGACCGCGCGGTCTGACGGTCAGAACGGCGGGGTCGCCGGCTCTCGTCGCAGGGCGAATCCGTCGATGAAACGCTGGCCCAGATCGACCGGCCCGGCGAAGGCCAGGGTTCCGGCGGACAGATGGCCGGCCAGCGGCACCGGCCCATAGATCACCGCGGCCAGCGCATTCGGCGTGCCGCCGAACTGCAGGTCAGCCCCCTCGGCCGCCGCCCGCGCCACATGGTAGCGCCCGGCGGCGATGGTCACGCGGAAGCTGTCGCCCGCCAGATCGAAGCCCGCCGACAGGTCCGGCGCGCCGGCGACCCAGGTGGCGGCCATCGACAGCATCAGCGCCGCCGGGCTGATGAACTGCCGGGGGTCATGGCCGGGCTGCGCCGCCCCCCACAGGCAAAGCGCGCGCAGAACCGGCCACAGCGCCAGCCCCGCCGCCGTCAGCTCATAAACCGCAAGGTCCGCGGGCGGGGGCAGCATGCGACGGGTCAGGATGCCCTGCGCCTCAAGCTCAGTCAGGCGGCGGGTCAGGATATTGGCGCTGATCCCCGGCATCCCGCGCCGCAGCGCGCCAAAGCGGCGCGGCCCCAGCATCAGTTCCCGCACGACCAGAAGCGCCCAGCGGTCCCCGATCAGGTCCAGCGCATGGGCGGCGATGCAGCCTTCCTCGTAGCTTCGGCTGATAACCGTCACATCGGTAACTTTCAGTTGCTTTTTATAACTACCGCTGCCAGCCTGAACCCGCAAGTGTTTAGGAGGTTCCCATGCCCTATATCGACGGTTTCCTGATTCCCGTGCGCACCGCCGACCGCGACGCCTTCCGCGAGTTTGAGGCGCATTGGTGGCCCACCTTCCGCGACAAGGGGGCGCTGTCGCTGGTTCTGGGCTGGGGCGATGACGTGCCCGCCGGCAAGGTGACCGATTTCCGCCGCGCGGTGGACCTGCGCGACGATGAAACGGTGGTCTTCGCCTGGATGACCTGGCCCGACAAACCCACCCGCGATGCCGCCTACCGCGACATGGAGGAAGGCTCGGCCGAAGACATGGCGGCCATGCCCTTTGACGCCAAGCGCATGATTTATGGCGGTTTCACGCCGATTCTGATGGAAGGAGCCAAGTGATGGCGAACCACGGTCTGCCCTGCTGGTACGAACTGGGCGCAAGCGAGGCCGCCGGCGCCCGCAGCTTTTACAGCAGCGTTCTGGGCTGGAACTGGCGCGATGCCGGCATGCCCGACATGGATTATCACATCGCCTCGGCGGGCGGGGTGATGGTGGCCGGCATGATGCCGGTGATGGGGCCCGAACAGCCGGTTGCCTGGACGATCTATTTCACCGTTGACGGCTGCGATGCCACAGTGGCCAAGGCGCAGGGCTTGGGCGGTCATGTCATCGTGCCGCCGACCGACATTCCCGAAACCGGCCGCTTCGCCATGCTGATCGACCCGCAGGGCGCGGCTTTCGGCATTCTCGAACCCCTGCCGGGCGATCCCAGCGGTGCCTTTGACCAGACAAAATCCGGTCACGGCAACTGGCACGAACTGAACACGCCCGACGCCGATGCCGCGCTGGCCTTCTACAGCGGGCTTTTCGGCTGGACCGTCTCGGCCGTGCATGAAATGCCCGGCATGTCCTACCGCGTGCTGGCCAGCGGCGGGAAGGATATCGGCGGCATCGCCCCTATGGGCCCCGAGGTGCCGGCAAGCTGGACGCCCTATTTCGGCTGCGCCACTACCATCACCGAAGGCATCGCCGCGCTGACCGCTGCCGGCGGCACCACGATGCACCCGCCCATGCCGGTGCCGGGCGGCGCGGTGATCGTCAACGCCACCGATCCGCAGGGTGCCCGCTTTGCGCTGGTGGGCCCGGCGTGAGCGATCCGGTCACCATCGTCACCTTCGACTGGGTGCCCGACATGCCGCGCGGTTTCGTGCGCGACCTGCGGGTGCGCTGGCTTCTGGAGGAAATCGGCCGCCCCTACACGGTGGAAACCGTGCCCCTGCGCGGGAAGGTGGCCGACCACTTCCGCCAGCAGCCCTTCGGCCAGGTGCCCTTTGTCCGCGTGGGCGGCCTGACCCTGTTCGAAAGCGGTGCGATCCTGCTCCATCTGGCCAAAGGCACGCCCCTTCTGCCCGAAGGCGACGCGGGGGCGCAGACCCTGCAGTGGGTGATCGCCGCGCTGAACTCGGTCGAGCCATGGGTGACCAACTGGATGATCGCCCGGCTGTTCCGCAACGACCCGGTGCTGATCGAGGCGGCGATGCCGACGATGACCCTGCGCCTGACCCAGCTGCAGGATGTGCTGGCCGACCGCGAATGGCTGGTGCCGCAGGGCTTCACCGTGGCCGACCTGCTGATGGCCGATGTTCTGCGCATCCCCGACCGGGATGACCAGCTGGCCCCCTACCCCGGCCTTGCCGCCTACAAGGCCCGCGCGCTGGCCCGGCCGGCCTTTGCCAAGGCCTATGCCGACCAGATGGCGCACTGGCAGAAAGCGGGGCCATAGGTCAGGCAATATTGCCCATCCGGCGGGCAGCGGCTAAACCCCGGGCGACAGCCCGAAGGGACGCCGCAGATGCCGATGGAAAAGAACTTCAGCCCCGCCGAAGCCGAAGCCCGGATTTCGAAGCTTTGGCTTGACGCCAAGGCCTTCCGCGCCGGCGCCAATGCCCGGCCCGGTGCGCCGGCCTTTTCCGTCATGATCCCGCCGCCGAACGTCACCGGCAGCCTGCACATGGGCCACGCCTTCAACAACACGCTGCAGGACATCCTTGTGCGCTGGCACCGGATGAAGGGCGACGACACGCTGTGGCAGCCCGGCACCGACCACGCGGGCATCGCCACCCAGATGGTGACCGAGCGCGAGATGGCGCTGAGCCAGGAACCCGACCGCCGCACCATGGGGCGTGAGAAATTCACCGCAAGGGTCTGGCAGCAAAAGCAGAAATCGCGCGGCACCATCATCGGCCAGCTGCAGCGCCTTGGCGCCTCTTGCGACTGGGACCGTGAGGCTTTCACCATGTCCGGCGCCCCCGGTGCGCCCGCGGGTGAGGAAGGCAACTTCCACGACGCGGTGATCAAGGTCTTTGTCGAGATGTACAACAAGGGGCTGATCTACCGCGGCAAGCGGCTGGTCAACTGGGACCCCCATTTTGAGACCGCGATTTCCGACCTTGAGGTCGAAAATATCGAGGTGAAGGGCCATATGTGGCACTTCAAATATCGCCTCGCGGGCGGCGAAACCTATGAATATGTTGAAAAAGACGCCGAAGGCAACGTGACCTTCCGCGAGGTCCGCGACTACATCAGCATCGCCACCACGCGGCCCGAAACCATGCTGGGCGACGGGGCCGTGGCGGTGCACCCTTCGGATGAACGTTACCGGCCGATCATCGGCAAGATGGTGCATCTGCCGCTCTGCGACCGTCTGATCCCGATCATCGCCGATGAATACCCCGATCCGGCTTTCGGCTCGGGCGCGGTGAAGATCACCGGGGCGCATGACTTCAACGACTATCAGGTGGCGAAGCGCAACAACCTGCCGATGTACCGGCTGATGGACACGCAGGGCAACATGCGGGCCGATGGCGCGCCCTATGAAGAAGCGGTGAAACGCGCCCGCGAAATCGCCGCAGGCTCCCCCACCGATGAGAATGAGGTGGACAGCCTGAACCTTGTCCCCACCAAATACCGCGGCCTTGACCGGTTCGAGGCGCGCAAGCTGGTGGTGGCCGACATCAACGCCGCCGGCCTTGCCGTCACGGTGCTGGTCAAGGAGATTGACGAAGACACCGGTTCCGAACACCTGCGGCTGGAGCCGGTGGTGGAATCGAAGCCCATCATGCAGCCCTTCGGCGACCGGTCCAAGGTGGTGATCGAGCCGATGCTGACCGACCAGTGGTTCGTCGATACCGCCAAGATCGTCGGCCCGGCGCTGGACGCGGTGCGCGACGGCCGCACGGTGATCATGCCGCCCTCGGGCGAGAAGACCTATTACCACTGGCTGGAGAACATCGAGCCCTGGTGCATCTCCCGCCAGCTTTGGTGGGGGCATCAGATTCCGGTTTGGTATCTGCTCGGACGCAATCAGGACGGATCGCCGGGTGCGGACAATGGAAGCAGGCCTGCAAAAATCTACTGCGGCGCATCGTTCGACGAAGTGGCCGCTCAGATCAGGCGCGAATTCAAAGTAGCGAAGGTGTTGGAGGTCTCATCGACTGATCCGAACGATCCCAGCGCTGCGAACGACTTCGACGTTTTTGCTACGAACTGGTCAATTGAGCAGGATCAGAAGGCCGAACGTGAGTGGATCAATGCTCAGCCCAATGCCGATGAACTGAACCGAAAGGCAGATATCGACGGACTCGGTCAGATGATCGTCTACCGCGACCCCGACGTCCTCGACACCTGGTTCTCCTCCGGCCTCTGGCCCATCGGCACGCTCGGCTGGCCCGAGCAGACCCCGGAACTGAAGAAATACTTCCCCACCTCGGTCCTCGTGACCGGGCAGGACATCCTGTTCTTCTGGGTCGCCCGGATGATGATGATGCAGCTGGCCGTGGTGAACGACATCCCGTTCCACACCGTCTATCTGCACGGCCTTGTCCGCGACGCCAAGGGCAAGAAGATGTCCAAATCCCTGGGCAACGTCATCGACCCGCTGGAGATCATCGACGAATTCGGCGCCGATGCGCTGCGCTTTGCCAATGCCGCGATGGCGAGCCTTGGCGGCGTGCTGAAACTGGATACCCAGCGCATCGCCGGCTACCGCAACTTCGGCACCAAGCTGTGGAACGCCTGCCGCTTTGCCGAGATGAACGGCGTCTGGGAAGGCCATGCCACCCAAAGCGCGCCCCCGCAGGCGCAGGCCACTGCGAACCGCTGGATCATCGGCGAAACCGCCCGCACCCTGGCCGAGGTGAACGCGGCGATGGAGGCGTTCCGCTTCGATCAGGCGGCGGATGCGCTTTACAAATTCGTCTGGGGCAAGGTCTGCGACTGGTATGTCGAATTCGCCAAGCCGCTGTTTGACGGCGACGCGGCCGGGGAAACCCGCAAGACCATGGCCTGGGTGCTGGACCAGTGCATGATCCTGCTGCATCCGATGATGCCCTTCATCACCGAAGACCTCTGGGGCACCACCGGCACCCGCGCGAAGCTGCTGGTTCACACCGACTGGCCCGCATATGGCGATCTGACCGACGCGGCGGCGCAAGGAGAGATGTCCTTCGTCACCGGGCTGATCGACGAAATCCGCTCGGCCCGCGCGCAGGTGCATGTTCCGGTCGGCCTGAAGATCGACCTGGTGGCGACCGAGCTTTCCGATGCCGCCCGGGCCGCGTGGCAACGGAATGAGGCGCTGATCCGCCGCATGGCACGGGTGGACAGCTTTGCCGAAGGCGCGGCGCCGAAGGGTTCCATCGCGCTGGCGCTGGAAGGCGCGGCCTTCGCCATTCCGCTGGAAGGGCTGATCGACATTGCCGAGGAAAAGGCGCGGCTTCAGAAATCGCTCGACAAGCTGGCCAAGGAAATCGGCGGGCTGAAGGGCCGGCTGGGCAACCCGAACTTCGTCAAATCCGCCCCCGAAGAGGTGATCGACGAGGCGCGGGCCAACCTTGAGGCGCGTGAGGATGAGGCAGCCAAGATCGCGGCGGCGATGAAGCGTCTGGCCGAAATCGGCTGAACCCGAACCGGCGGGGCCCCGCTAGCGGCGGCAGTAGCTTTGGCTGCGGGTCCATTCCGCGATTTCGGCGCGGGTGCCGGCCTTGCGGAAGGGCATCCAGTCGCGGCCGATGCCACGGTTGCCCTTGCCCGCCACCACCCCGTCGCGGCCGACGTGATGGGCCATCATCGTGACCGCGCATTCCAGATTGGCCGACCCGTCCTTCAGCGCCTTCGTGCTGGTGGCCGTGCAGTCATAGTTCGCGGCCGACCGGGGCGAGATCTGCATCAGCCCGATATAGCGCCCGCCGCCGCCCGAAGCGGCGGGGTTCCAGCTGCTTTCATAACGCGCGGTGGCCGACAGAAGCCCGCTCCAGAACGCGCGGCGCGCGGCGGTCGAGGCTTTGGGGTAGCCCGGGCAGAAGGTTTCGATATCGGCGGGCACCGTGGCGGCCAGGCTGGAATCATGCCGGGCGACGGCCGACATGGTGGACACCGTCCAGGTCGCGGCCTCGGGGCGGTGGTCCCAGGCCATGGCGGGCCGGGGGCCGCCGGGCAGCAGGGCCGACATGTCGGGAACGGGCAGATTGCCGCAACCCGCAAGGGCGGCGAACAGGGCAAGGGCGGGCAGTTTCCGCATCAGGGCTGCGATCCGGCAAGGCCGCGCCGATCTGCGCGACGGCTGCCGATAGATTCGGAACCCGCCTTATGACAAGTGCGTGATCGGCCGGACCGCGATTTTCGGCCGGTTTCCGCCTTAGCCGCCCCTCAGTCGCGGGGGCGGTCGGCCGGATAGGTGCCCAGAATGCGGAACTCGCTGGTGAAATAGCGCAGTTCGTCCAGCGCAAGCTTCACGTTCGGGTCTTCGGGATGGCCCTCGATATCGGCATAGAACTCGGTCGCGGTGAAGCTGCCGCCGACCATGTAGCTTTCCAGCTTGGTCATGTTCACGCCGTTCGTCGCAAAGCCGCCCATCGCCTTGTAAAGCGCCGCCGGAATGTTGCGGACGCGGAAGACGAAGGTCGTCACCATCCGCTCGCTCCGCCGGGTCATGTCGGCCTCGCGCGACATGACAAGGAAGCGGGTGGTGTTGTTCTTGTGGTCCTCGATATGGCGGGCCAGCACATCAAGGCCATAGATTTCGGCCGCCAGTTCGCTGGCCAGCGCGGCGCGCGTCACGTCGCCGGCCTCGGCCACCTCGCGCGCGGCGCGGGCGTTGTCGCTGCTGACGCGGCCCTTGATGCCACGTTCCTTCAGGAAGGCCGCGCATTGCGGCAGGATGACCACATGGCCATGCGCCTCGCGGATGTCTTCCAGCTTTGCGCCCTTCACGCCCAGAAGGTTGACATGCACGCGCACGAAAGCCTCGTCCACGATATGCAGGCCGGCGCGGGGCAGCAGGCTGTGCACGTCAGCCACCCGGCCATAGGTCGAGTTTTCGACCGCCAGCATGCCCAGATCGACCTCGCCCGAGCGGGTCAACTCAACCACATCCTCGAAGGTCTGGCAGGGCACCACCTCCATCTCGGGGCGGGCCTGCTGGCAGGCCTGATGGGAATAGGCCCCCGGTTCCCCCTGAAAGGCGATACGGCCGGTCATTTCAGCATGCTCCGTGATCCAAAACGCCCCGAGGGGCGATTGGTCGCGCTACTACACCTTGAAAACCGCAGGGGGAAGCGGGTAGATAGCCGCCAAACCAGCCCAAGGGAACGCGAGACATGTTCGACACGATGACTCTGACCAAGGTGACCGGCGCGATCTGCGGCTCTTTGCTCGTCTATCTTTTCGGGGCCTGGGCCGCCGAGTCGCTTTATTCCACTGCACCGGCCAGCCATGGCGGAGAAGAGGTCGCGCAGGCCTACACGATCGACACCGGCGATGCCGGCGCGACCGACGAAGCCGCCGCGGAAGGCCCGAGCTTTGAAGAGCTTTACGCCGCCGCCGATGCCGCCGCGGGCGAGAAGGTCTTCGGCAAGTGCAAGGCCTGCCACAAGATCGACGGCGCCGACGGCACCGGTCCGCACCTGAACGGCGTCGTGGGCCGCAACCACGCCGCCTCGGCCGGCTTCGGCTATTCGGACCCGATGAAGGCGCTGGCCGCCGAAGTCTGGACGCCCGAGGCGCTGGATCACTTCCTGACCAACCCCAAGGCGGCGATTCCCGGCACCAAGATGTCCTTCGCCGGTCTGCCCAAGGCCGAAGACCGCGCGAACCTGATCGCCTATCTCGCGACGCTGAAATAAGCCTGACCGGCTTTGCACCACAAAGGCCGCCCCCGGGGCGGCCTTTTTCGTCGCACACGGCGCCCTCACGCATTCGCGCCTTGTGGCAGCCGCGATTTCCGCACTAGATTCAGCCCAAAGGCCGCGGAAACGGCGGCAGGGGAAGGGGAGGCTGCCATGGCAGTTCGGGCAAAGGCAAAGGCCGCAACACGCGCAGACTGGCGGATGCCGGCGGCGGCGGGGCTTCTGGCCATCGCGGCCGCGGTTCTGGCCGGGCAGGCGCGGGCCGAGGATCAGAAGATCATCGTCTCGCACGGCATCTCGACCTTCGGGAACCTGAAATATCCGGCGGGGTTCAAGCATCTGGATTATGTGAACCCCGATGCCCCCAAGGGCGGCGAGATTTCGGAATGGGCGCCCGGCACCTTCGACACGCTGAACATCTATTCGATCAAGGGCGTGCCGGCGGCGCTTTCCACAAGCTTCTACGAATCCATCCTGTCGGGCACGGCTGATGAAATCGGCGCCGCCTACTGCCTGATGTGCGAGACGCTGGAATACCCCGAAGACCGGTCCTGGGTGATCTTCAACCTGCGCAAGGACGTGAAGTTTTCCGACGGCTCGCCCCTGACGGCCGAGGACGTGGCCTTCAGCCACAACCTGTTCGAGACCAAGGGCATCCCCGAATTCCGCGCCGTCTTCAACGGCAAGGTGGAAAAGGTCGAGGTGCTGGACCCCTACCGCATCAAGTTCACCTTCGCCCCGGGCATCCCCACCCGCGACCTGCCGACCACGGTCGGGTCAACCCCCATCTTCTCGAAAGCCGATTACGAGAAGAACAACCGCGATCTGGAAGCCTCAAGCCTGCAACCCTTCCTGGGCACCGCGCCCTATGTGCTGCAAAGCCTGAAACCCGGCCAGCAGATCATCATCGCCCGCAACCCCGATTACTGGGGCGCGAACCATCCGCTGCAGATCGGCCAGAACAACTTTGACCGCATCCGCGTCGAGTATTTCGGCGACGACAACGCGGCGCTCGAAGGGTTCAAGTCCGGCGTCTACACCTTCCGCAACGAAAACTCCTCTCGCCTGTGGGCGACGGCCTATGACTTCCCCAAGGTGAAGCAAGGTTTCGTCGTCAAACCCAAACTGCCCTCGGGCGCCATCGCTTCGGGTCAGGGGTTCCTCTTCAACCTGCGGCGCGAGAAGTTCCAGGACCCCCGCGTTCGCGAGGCGATCGGCCTGATGTTCAATTTCGAATGGTCGAACCAGACGCTGTTCTACGGCATCTACGAACGCATCAACTCGATCTGGGACAACACCCAGATGGCCGCGAAGGGCCCCGCCTCGCCCGAGGAAGCGGCGATCCTGCAACCGCTGATCGACGAGGGGCTTCTGCCCGCCTCGATCCTGACCGATGACGCGGTGATGGGGTCGGTTTCCACCCCCGACCGGGCGCTGGACCGGGGCAACCTGCGCAAGGCATCCGCGCTCCTGGACGAAGCGGGCTGGGAAGTGGGCAGCGACGGCATGCGCCGCAACGCCAAGGGCGAACTGCTGACGGTCGAGTTTCTGGAAGACAGCCCCTCGTTCGAGCGGGTGATCACGCCTTACGTCGAAAACCTGCGCGCGCTGGGGGTGGATGCCAAGCTGACGCTGGTGGACCCCGCCCAGATGAGCCAGCGCAGCGACCCGCCGAACTTCGACTTCGACATGATCGTCGGCTCGGCGGTGAATTCCTACGAACCGGGCGGCGAGATGAAGCAGTCCTACGCTTCGGTCACGGCGGGCAATTCCACGCGCAACCGGGCCGGTCTGGCCGATCCGGCGGTGGACCGGCTGGTGGACATTGTCGAAGCGGCCAAGACCCGCGAGGAACTGGATGTTGCCACCCGCGCGCTGGACCGCGTGCTGCGCCACACCCGCTTCTGGGTGCCGCAATGGTACAAGCGGGTCCATACCGTCGCCTATTACGACCAGTATGCCTATCCCGATCCCCTGCCGCCCTATGCGCTGGGAGAGCTGAGCTTCTGGTGGTTCGATGCCGACAAGGCCGCCAAGCTGAAGGCCACAGGCGCGCTGAACTGAGCGATGGGCGCCTATATCCTTCGCAGGCTGCTTCTGGTGATCCCGACGCTGTTCGGGATCATGGTGATCAACTTTGCCCTGACGCAATTCGTTCCCGGCGGCCCCTTCGACCAGCTTGAGGCACGTCTGGAAGGCGAAGGCGACGTGATGGAGGCGGTGCGCGGCAGCAGCGGCGATCCGGGCGGCGGCGTGCCCGGGCAGGATGCCACCGGGCGTGACGGCTATGTCGGCGCCCGCGGCCTGCCGCCCGAGTTCCGCGCCAAGCTTGAGGTCGAATTCGGCTTTGCCCGCTGGGTCTGCGCGCCGGGCTTTACCGGCACGCCCGGCCTGAACACCCCGGAATGCACCAAAGAGATGATCCCGGCCGTCGAACGGTTTTTCATCATGATGGGCAAGTTCCTGCGCTTCGACTTCGGGCAAAGCTACTTCCGATCGATCGGGGTGCTGGACCTTGTGCTGGAAAAGATGCCGGTCTCGATCACGCTGGGGCTGTGGTCGACGCTGATCGCATATCTCGTGTCGATCCCGCTGGGCATCCGCAAGGCGATGCGCGACGGGTCGCCCTTTGACAGCTGGACCAGCGCCATCATCATCGCGGCCTATGCCATTCCGGGGCTTCTGTTCGCGGTGCTGCTTCTGGTGCTGTTCGCGGGCGGCAGCTACTGGCAGATCTTCCCGCTGCGCGGCCTGACTTCGGACGGCTGGGACCAGATGAACCTTCTGGAAAAAGCCGGCGATTACCTGTGGCACATCACGCTGCCGGTCGTCGCCTCGACCATCTCCAGCTTTGCCACGCTGACCTTGCTGACCAAGAACAGCTTTCTGGATGAAATCAAGAAGCAGTATGTCATGACCGCCCGCGCCAAGGGCCTTGGCGAAGGGCGGGTGCTTTACGGTCATGTCTTCCGCAATGCCATGCTGATCGTGATTGCCGGCTTCCCCGGCCTGTTCATCAGCGTCTTTTTCGGCGGCAGCGTGATCATCGAGACGATCTTCAGCCTGGACGGCCTTGGCCAGCTTGGCTATCGGGCGGCGCTTGAGCGCGACTTCCCGGTGATCTTCGGCACGCTTTTCGCCTTCGGGCTTCTGGGGCTGGTCGTCGGCATCGTATCGGACCTGATGTATGTCTGGATCGACCCGCGCATCGACTTTGAGCGGAGGGGATGATGGCGCTTTCCCCGCTGAACCAGCGCCGCTGGCGCAATTTCAAGGCCAACCGCCGGGCCTACTGGTCGCTGTTCATCTTCGCCGTGCTGTTCGGGCTGTCGCTGTTTGCCGAACTGCTGGCCAATGACCGCCCGCTTCTGGTCAACTATCGCGGCGAATGGCGGATGCCCTTCCTGTCCTTCTACTCCGAACAGGATTTCGGCGGCGATTTCCGCACCGAGGCCAATTACACCGCGCCCGAGGTGCAGTGCCTGATCGTGACGGGCGGGCTTCTGGACTGTTTCGACGCGCCCGAAGACACGCTTCTGGCGGCCGAAGCGGGGCAGCTTGCCGGGACCGAGGGGTTTCAGAAGGGCTGGATGCTCTGGGCGCCCATCCCCTACAGCTACAACACCATCAACGACCTTGGCGGCCGCGCCGCGCCCTCGGCGCCTGACGCGCAGCACTGGCTGGGCACCGACGACACCGCGCGCGACGTCCTGGCGCGGGTGATCTACGGCTTCCGGCTGTCGGTGGCCTTCGCGCTGATCGTGACCCTGCTGACATCCGTCATCGGCATCGCGGCCGGCGCCGTGCAGGGCTATTTCGGCGGCTGGGTGGACCTGGCCTTCCAGCGCTTTCTGGAAATCTGGAGCGGCACGCCGCAGCTTTACGTCATCATCATCGTCTTTGCGGTGTGGGAGCGCAGCTTCTGGCTGCTGATCCTCTTGATGGTCATGTTCGGCTGGACCGGGCTGATCGGCGTGGTCCGGGCCGAATTCCTGCGGGCGCGCAACTTTGAATATGTCCGCGCCGCCAAGGCGCTGGGGGTGCCGGACCGGGTGATCATCTTCCGCCACGTCCTGCCCAACGCCATGGTTGCCACCCTGACCATGCTGCCCTTCGTGGTCACCGGCGCCATCGGCACGCTGGCCGCTCTGGATTACCTTGGCTTCGGCCTGCCCGCCTCGCTGCCCTCGCTTGGGCAACTGACGCGGCAGGCGCAACAGAACCTGCAGATGCCCTCGCTGGCCTTCACCTCTTTCGTCACCTTTGCCGTCATGCTGTCGCTTCTGGTCTTCATCTTCGAAGGCGTGCGCGATGCCTTCGACCCCCGGAAGACCTTCAGATGACCGCCGTTCTGGACGTATCGGACCTGCGCATTGCCTTCCGGCAGGACGGCCGGGTGATTGAGGCCGTCCGCGGCGTCAGCTTCACCGTCGGCAGGGGTGAGACGGTGGCGCTGGTGGGCGAAAGCGGCTCGGGCAAGTCGGTGACCGCGCTGTCGACCGTGGCGCTTCTGCCCGACAGTGCCACAACCTCCGGCTCGGTCCGTTATCAGGGCCGCGAGATGCTGGGCGCCCCCGAGGCCGAGTTGCGCCGGGTGCGCGGCAACGACATCAGCTTCATCTTCCAGGAGCCGATGACCAGCCTGAACCCCCTGCACACCATCGAAAAGCAACTGGGCGAAAGCCTTCTGCTGCATCAGGGACTGGACGGCGCGGCGGCGCGGGTGCGCATCATCGACCTTCTGACCAAAGTCGGCATCCGTGACCCCGAAAGCCGGCTGGGCGCCTATCCGCATCAGCTTTCGGGCGGGCAGCGGCAGCGGGTGATGATCGCCATGGCGCTGGCCAACGGGCCGGAACTGCTGATTGCCGACGAACCGACAACGGCGCTGGACGTGACGGTTCAGGCGCAGATTCTGGACCTTCTGGCGAAGCTGAAACAGTCCGAGGGGCTGAGCCTGCTGTTCATCACCCATGACCTGACCATCGTCCGCCGCATCGCCGACCGGGTCTGCGTGATGCAGGGCGGCGAAATCGTCGAGCAGGGTCCGACCGCACAGGTCTTTGCCGCCCCTAGCCACCCCTATACGCAAAAGCTGCTGGCGGCCGAACCGCAGGGCCGCCCCGAACCGGTTCCCGCCGGCGCCCCCGAGGTGCTGCGCACCGAAAACCTGCGCGTCTGGTTTCCGATCCAGCGCGGTTTCCTGCGCCAGACCGTGGGCCATGTGAAGGCGGTGAACGACGCCAGCCTGACGGTCCGGGCCGGTGAGACGCTGGGCATCGTCGGCGAAAGCGGATCGGGCAAGACCACCGTGGCGCTGGCCGTGCTGCGGCTGCTGCAGTCGGACGGGCGGATCGCGGTGCTGGGCCGCGACATTCAGGGGCTGGCGGGCAAGGCGCTGCGCCCCCTGCGGCGCGACATGCAGATCGTCTTTCAGGACCCGTTCGGCAGCCTTTCGCCCCGGATGACCGCAGCCGAGATCATTGCCGAGGGTCTGGGCGTTCATGGGCTGGAACCGGGGCGCGACCGCAACCAAATGGTCGCCGATATCATGACCGAAGTCGGGCTCGACCCCGCCACCATGCACCGCTACCCCCATGAGTTTTCGGGCGGTCAGCGTCAGCGCATCGCCATCGCCCGCGCCATGATCCTGCGGCCGAAGCTTGTGGTGCTGGACGAACCCACCAGCGCGCTGGACATGACGGTGCAGGTGCAGATCGTCGATCTTCTGCGCGGGCTGCAGCGGAAATGGGGGCTGGCCTATGTCTTCATCAGCCACGACCTGCGGGTGGTGCGCGCACTGGCCCACCGGGTGATGGTGATGAAGGAAGGCGACGTGGTCGAAGCGGGCGACAGTGCCGACGTCTTCTCCGCCCCGCAAAGCCCCTATACCCGCGCGCTGATGGCTGCGGCCTTCGGCGAGGCGCCATGAAGATTCTCTTCGTCCACCAGAACTTTCCCGGCCAGTTCCTGTATCTGGCCCCCGCCCTTCAAGCCCGCGGGCATGAGGTGCGGGCGCTGACCGACGCGGGCAACAACCGCACCAGCCCGGTGGAAACCATCCGCTACCGGCACGAGGCGCCGAAGGTCGATCCGGCGGCAACGCGGCTGGGCCGCAACTACACGCAAATGAGCGACCGGGGCGTCACCGTCGCCCGCGCCGCCCGCGCGCTGCGCGACCGGGGCTATGTGCCCGACGTGATCTTCGGCCATTCCGGCTGGGGCGAGACGCTTTTCCTGAAGGAGGTCTGGCCCGAGGCCAAGCTAATCGTCTATGCCGAATTCTACTATCGCGGTCAGGGCGCCGATGTGGGCTTCGACCCCGAGTTTTCGCCCGCCAGTTTCGATCAGGTGATGATCGCGCAGGCCCGCGCCGCGCATCTGTGTCAGGCGCTGGTCCATGCCGATGCCGGGCTGTCGCCGACGCTGTGGCAGGCCTCCACCTATCCGGCGGCGCTGCGCGGCAGGATCGAGGTGATCTTTGACGGCGTGAACACCGCCACCCTGCACCCAGACCCTTCGGCGCAGGTCACCCTGCCCGATGGCCGGGTGCTGCGTGCGGGGGATGAGGTGCTGACCTTCGTCAACCGCAACCTGGAACCCTATCGCGGCTATCACATCTTCATGCGCGCCCTGCCCGAGGTGATGGCCGCCCGGCCCGATGCGCAGGTGGTCATCGTCGGCGGCGATGGCGTCAGCTATGGCGCGGCGCCCAAGGGCGGCACCGGCTGGAAAGACCTGTTTCTGGATGAGGTGCGGGACCGCATCGACCTGAACCGCGTGCATTTTCTGGGCAAGGTGCCCTATCCGCAGTTCGTGGCGCTGATGCAGGTGTCGCGCGCCCATGCCTATCTGACCTACCCCTTCGTCCTGTCATGGTCGATGCTTGAGGCGATGGCGGCGGGTGCCCATGTGGTCGCCTCATCCACCGCGCCAGTGACCGAGGTGATCGAGGATGGCGTGAACGGCACGCTGGTCGATTTCTTCGACGTGCCCGGCTGGAGCCGCGCGCTGACCGCCGCGCTGGCCGAACCTGATCGTTTCGCGCCCCGCCGGCTGGCCGCCCGCCGCACGGTGCTGGAGCGTTATGACCTGCACGGCATCTGCCTGCCGCGTATGATCGCCTATGTTGAAGGCTTCGGGGCCTGAGCGGCCGCGCATCGCCGAGGGCAAGGCGCGGCCCTACGCTGACTTCAGTTGAAGACGAAGCGGTTCTGGCCCGCCGCGGTCACCATGGTGCCGCCGTGGCAGGTGCCGTCGAAATCCTTGGCCAGCCAGTAATGGCCCGCCCAGGTTTCAACCTCCCAGCTTTCGCCGGGAAGGGTGCCGGCATACTCCTGAATCTGCCCGTCGAAATCGATCCAGTAGATGCTGACCGCCACATCCGAGTTGTTGACGAAAACCGCATGCGCCAGGTTGTCCGAGGGCGGCGAGGCAAATTCGCCCAGCGCCGGGCAGCCCGCCCCCAGCCGCGTGGCATCGCTGTCGATTGCCGCCTGATCCATCGCAGTGCCGCCCGGCGCCGCTCCGCCATTGGCCAGACATTCCTCAAGCTTGCCCATCGCGGCGGCCGACCCGCTCAGCGGCCCGTCGGTGATCTGGCCGGCGACCTCAAGCGTCAGGTGCGATCCGTCGCGCAGCGCCGTGACCATGCCCTCGTCCAGATAGGCAGCGTAGCGGCCGTCATCCATCTGATAGAATGTGGCCGGGGCCGAGGCGCGGTTGATGTCGATCATCCCCGCCACTTCGGCCGGATTGCCCGGCACGGCATCGGCCGTCACCATCCAGCCTTCGACACTCAGCGTCAGCATGAAGGCCACATCGTCCTTCATCGCCTCACACCGCGCGAAGCTGCCGTCATAATCCACCGCCTGCACCACCCAGCCGCGCGCCGTGCCATAATCGGTGAAGTTCGCCTCTGCCGCCGCCGCACCGGCCGTCAGCAACGCGCAGGCCAGCGCGGCAAGTCCCTTTTTCAAGGTCATTTTCCATCCCATCCTGTCCGGCGCCGGATCTTTCGCCCCGCGCCCGTCCGGCCGTCATGGCCCGGATGGCGGCACGCTAGCCGAGGAATGGTATAGGTAAAGTGAATTCCATGGCCCGCCCCGCCACGGGGCAGGGGCCGGGTTCAGATTGCCGCGGAATGTTGCGCCTTCGTCTGGTCATAGGCATCAAAGGCGCGCGCCACCATTCGGGTCAGCGGCCGCCCCTGCGGCAGGATGGCAAGCCCGTCGCGGTCATGCTGCACCATGCCCGGGAAGGCCGCCGCTGCACTGGCGAACAGCGCATCCAGCCGCTCGGGCGTGACGGCATGGCCCGACAGGATTTCGTCGCGGTCCACGCGGAAATCGCACATCAGCGCCTCGATGATTCGCGCGCGCATCAGGTCTTCGCCCCGGAAGACATGGCCGCGATGGGTCGAAAAAGCGCCGTCGCGGATCGCCTTGGTATAGGCCGCCGTGGCAGGCGCGTTCTGGGCATAGCCTTGCGGAAAGCGCGAGATGGAAGAGGCGCCCAGACCCACCAGCACCGGAGCGGTATCATCAGTATAGCCCTGGAAATTCCGGCGCAGCGTGCCCGCCTTCGCCGCCCGCGCCAGCCCGTCCGAGGGCCGGGCGAAATGGTCGATCCCCACCTCGTCATAACCGTCCCAGACAAACAGCTTCCGGGCAGTCTCGAACAGGTCCAGCCGCTCCTGCGGGGTGGGCATGGAATCCGAAGGGATCATCTGCTGGCGCCGGCTCATCCACGGCACATGGGCATAGCCGTACAGCGCCACCCGGTCGGGCGACAGCGACAGCAGCTTCTGCACCGAATCCGAAATCCGCTGCGGCGACTGGAAGGGCAGGCCGTAAAGGATATCGGCATTCAGGCTGGCGATGCCGCGGGCGCGGATCATCTCGGCCACGTCGCGGGTCAGCTCATAGCTTTGCTCGCGGCCGATGGTCTTCTGGATCTCGGGGTCGAAATCCTGCACCCCGACCGAGGCACGGTTCATCCCCGAAGCCGCCAGCGCATCCAGCCGCGCCGCGTCGATTTCGTTGGGATCAATCTCGACCGAAAACTCTCCGCCCTCGGCCAAAGGCACCGCGTCAAAGATCGTGTCGGCCAGATCACGCATCATGTCGGGCGGCATCAGCGTGGGCGTCCCCCCGCCCCAGTGCAGCCGGCTCAGCCGCACCCCCGGCGCCAGATGGCGCTTCAGAAGCGCGATCTCGGCCTTCAGCACCCGCGCATAGGCCCGCACGGGTTCGTCCGACGAGGTGCCCTGCGTGCGGCAGGCGCAGAACCAGCACAGCCGCCGGCAGAACGGCACATGCAGGTAAAGCGAGATCGACGCGCCGGCCGGGATCGCCCCGATCCACTCGGCATAAAGCTCTGGCCCTACCCCACCGGCAAAGTGCGGCGCGGTGGGATAAGAGGTGTATCTGGGCACACGGGCGTCAAAAAGCCCCAGCCGCCTGAGTTGCGATTCAATGGTCATTCCCGTATCTATGAAGACAACGGGGCGACTGGCCTTGACCTAAATCAACCGGACGAGGCATGGCGCACCAGGATCTTCAGCTTCTCTCGCATGACTGCGGTGACTGCCCCATCCGGCACCGGGCGGTCTGCGCGCGCTGTGAGGCTGACGAACTCGCCCGGCTGGAGCAGATCAAGTATTACCGCAGCTATCAGGCCGGCCAGACCGTGGTCTGGTCGGGCGACCGGATGGATTTCGTGGCCTCGGTCGTCTCGGGCATCGCCACGCTGACCCAGACGATGGAAGACGGACGGCGCCAGATGGTGGGCCTCTTGCTGCCATCCGATTTCGTCGGCCGCCCGGGCCGCGCGCAGGCCGCCTATGACGTGACGGCGACCACCGATCTGGTGATGTGCTGCTTCCGCAAGAAGCCCTTCGAGGAGATGATGGTGGCCACGCCCCATATCGCCCAGCGGCTCCTGGAAATGACGCTGGATGAACTTGACGCCGCGCGGGAATGGATGCTGCTTCTGGGCCGCAAGACCGCCCGGGAAAAGATCGCCTCGCTTCTGGCCATCATCGCACGCCGCGATGCCAGCCTGAAACTGCGCGCCGCCAAGGGCAAGCTGGCCTTCGACCTGCCCCTGACGCGCGAGGAGATGGCCGATTACCTTGGCCTGACGCTGGAAACCGTCAGCCGCCAGATGTCGGCCCTGAAGCGCGACATGGTGATCGGGCTGGAAGGCAAGCGGCACGTCATGGTGCCGGATTTCGACAAGCTTCTGGAAGAAACCGGCGACGATTCCGACGGCGGTTTCCTGGTCTGACGCCTTCGCCACATGCGAAAGGCCGGGTCATGCCCGGCCCCCCGCGCGGCTGATCCGCCCTCAGTTGAAGGCGCAGCCCGCCTTGATGCCCAGCTTGCGGAACACCATCGCCGCCGGACAGAAGCCGGTAAACGACGACTGGATCAGGTTCACCCCGATGAACACGGTGAACCAGATGAACAGAGGTGAGACGAAGGCGGTCAGCAGCACGCTCACAAGCACCATGCAGCCGGCGAACAGCATCACGGAACGATCAAGGGTCATGGGAAACTCCGGTTTGGATGATGGGGGAAACTAGCATCATCACATTACATATTCAATATGTGTTATGT
>JACZKR010000267.1 GCA_014859945.1 Paracoccaceae bacterium
CACCTGATTTGCGGCATGCTGAACACCAAGGATGTCGCGGGCTACATGCGCCCGCTCGCCGGGCAGGTGGCCCGGCTGCACGCCGTCTCGATCCCCGGTGAAAAGAACACGCTTCCCGCAGAGGCCACGCGCGATGCCGCCTTCTTGGTGGGCATTCCCGCCGAAGCGGCGCCTTCGGTGGCCGGGGCGCTGGCCGCCATCGCCGCGGCTGACCCCGCGGCGCGGGTGCTGATCTGCGGGTCGCTTTATCTGGCCGGTTCGATCCTGCGCGAGAACGGATAGGCCCGAAAACCGCCGCAATAATCGGGAAACTGGCCGCAGCATAACCAGTTGCGGCTTGCCATGACCGATCTTTCGCCTGCCCCCCTGCTTGTTCCGGCCCTGTCGCGCCAGCGCGTCGCCCTGCTGATCGACGGCGACAACCTTTCACCCACCCATGCCGGCAAGGTGCTGTCCCTGGCCGCGAAAGAGGGGGAGGTGACGATCCGCAGGGTCTACGGCGGGCCGGGCGCCGTTCTATCATGGGAAAAGACCACCGGCTTTCGCCGCATTGATGCCGGGGCAGGCAAGAACGCGGCCGATCTGCTGCTGTGCATCGAGGCGATGGACCTGATGTTGGGCGGCAGGGCGGAAGTGCTGGTCATCGCGTCATCCGACCGCGACTTCTCACATCTGGCCACCCACCTGCGCGAATCCGGCCGCCGCGTGGTGGGCATCGGCGAGGCCAAGGCCCCGGCGCATTTCCTGCACTGCTGCTCGGCGCATCATGTGCTGAAGGATGCGGGTGACACGCCCGCCCCGACACCGGCAGCGATCCCGGCCAAGGCTGCCGCGTCGCCGCTCGATCAGAAGATCATTGCCTTGATCAAGTCCGAAGGTCAGGCGGACCGGATGCAGATAGGCCTTCTGGCCGGCCGGATGCATGCGCTTCACAAGGTGCGGATATCGACCTATCCGCAGCGGACCTGGCGGGCCTATCTCCTCAGCCGCCCCAACCTTTTCGAATGCGAACCCAAAGGCCCCGCCGCGCGGGTGCGCCTGCGCTAAGGGCGGTTAGTTCCGGGCGTAGATGTCTTCGTAGCGCAGGATGTCGTCTTCACCCAGATAACTGCCAGTCTGCACCTCGATCAGCACCATCGGCAGCTTGCCGGGGTTTTCCAGCCGGTGAACGGCGCCCAGCGGGATGTAGACCGACTCGTTCTCGGTCACCAGCCGCACCGCGTCATCCACCGTCACGCGCGCGGTGCCCTCAACCACGATCCAGTGTTCCGACCGGTGGTGATGCGACTGCAGCGACAGCGCGGCGCCCGGTTTGACCACGATGCGCTTGACCTGAAAGCGGTTGCCAAGCGCCAGGCTTTCATACCAGCCCCAGGGCCGGAAATCGCGGTTGAAGGCGGTGGCCTGCCGCGCGCCCGCCGATTTCAGCGCTGCGACCGCCTCTTTCACCCGCTGCGCATCGCCCTTGCGGGCCACCAGCACCGCATCGGGCATCGCCACCGCGATCATGTCTTCCAGCCCGATTCCCACCAGTTGCAGCCCCTCGGCTTCGGACCGCAGAAGGGTGTCGCGGCAATCGATGGCCATGGCTGCACCGGACAGCACGTTGCCCGATGCATCCGGCCCGGCCTCTTGCCAGATCGCCTCCCACCCGCCCAGATCGGACCAGTGGCCGGTAAAGGGCATCACCGACAGGTTCGCGGCCTTCTCCATGATCGCATAGTCGATTGAAATATCAGGCAGCGCCTGCCACGGCGCTTCGGCCAGCCGGGTGAAGGCCAGATCGCGGGCGGCCCCCTCGACAGCGGCGCGCGCGCCCTGCAGCAGCGCCGGCGCATGTTCGGCGAAGGCCGCAATCATCGCCCGGGCCGAGAACAGGAAGATCCCGGCGTTCCACAAATGGCGACCATCCTGCACCATAGCTGCAGCGCGCGTGGCATCGGGCTTTTCGACGAAGGCCGCCAAGGGCTGCGGCCCGTCCCCTGCCGCTTCGCTGAGTTCCAGATAGCCATAGCCAGTCTCGGCCCGGTCGGGGTGGATGCCGAAGGTCACCAGATCGCCCGCCACCGCGCGGGGCAGGGCGGCGGTCACGGCGGCGCGGAAGGCCGCAGCGTCGGGGATCACATGATCCGACGGCAGCACCAGCAGAACCGCATCCGGGTCGCGGGCCGCCAGCCACAGCGCCGCCGCCGCAATCGCGGGCGCGGTTGACCGGGCGGCAGGTTCAATCAGCACGTCCTGCGGCGCCATCTGCACGGCCGCAAGCTGTTCCAGCACGATGAAGCGGAAGGGATCGCCCGTCACGACCAGCGGCGGCGCAAAGCCATCCCCGGCGCAGCGCCGGGCCGAGGTCTGGAACAGGCTTTCGTCGCCCGTCAGCCGGGCGAACTGCTTGGGGTAGCTTTGGCGCGACAGCGGCCAAAGCCGGGTTCCGGAACCACCGCACAGGATGACGGGATGGATCATTCGGGTCTCCAGGGCGAAAACTCAGAGGCAAACCCTTGCCGGGGCTGGCTTTCCTGAAGCCATAGCAAAACGGCAGCAGCATGTCAGCGCCGGGGCGTCACTCGGTCAGGAAGATTTCGCGGTCGGGGTCGGGGTTCAGGAATTCAGCCTGCAGAACCTGCTCCAGCCCCGCGCGCAGATCATGGGGCGGCACAAAGCCGGGCAGGGGATTGGCACTGGCAAAGCTGGTCGTGGCGCAGAATTTCCGCACCCGGATGGCGCTGACCGGCAGGCGGCGGCCGGTCACGCGCGCCACCAGATCGGCCAGATGCCCCATCGCCAACCCCAGCCAGTAGGGCAGGCGCGGGCCGGTGCCGGCCTTGCCATGCAGCCTTTCGCGCACCAGCCCCACCAACTGATCCATCCGCAGGTCGGGTCCGTCAGTGTAGATATGCACCGAATGGCCTTGCCCGGTCGTCAGCGCGTGCAAGAGGAAGGCCGCGACGTTGTCAACGTAGGCCACGGACTTGGTGTTCTGCCCCCGGCCCACCATCACGAAGCGCCCCGAGGCGATCTGCGACAGCAGGTTGAAGACATTGCCGCGATTGCCGGGCCCGAAGACCACGGTCGGCCGGACCACAATCGCCGCGCGGTCCGGCGCGGCGGCCTGCCAGCGGGCGATCACCGCCTCGGCCTCGGCCTTGGTGCGGCCGTAGTCGTTGAAGGGGGCGATCGGCCCCGTCTCATCGGTGCCGGGCGCCGCAAAGCCATGGACCGCGACGGTTGATGTAAAGACGATCCGCCGGATGCCCCGCGCCGCCGCCAGATCGCAGATGTTGGCGGTGCCCTGCACATTGGTCTGCCGGTAGGCATCAGGGTCGCGCACATCGTCGCGGTGAACCGCCGCCAGATGCACGATGACATCGCCCCGCACCGCCGCCGCCAGCGCCGCCGGATCGCGGATATCGGCGATGATGCTGCGTTCCGGGAAACTGCGCGAGGGCTTCAGGTCGACGATCTCAAACCCGATCTGCCGTTCGGCCAGAAGTCGGCACAGGCTGCTGCCGATAAAGCCCGAACCACCGATGACGCTGACCTTGACCATGGCACTGCCTAGCATGGCCTCGCCGACGGGCCAACCGCCCCGGTTTCCCTTTGGCGCCCAAGCCGCTAGAACCGGACGAACGGTTGAAGGAGCGGGCATGAAAGCGGCAGTCTCAGGTGCCTGGACAGGGTGGCGCGCGCCCGTGGCTGCGATGCTGGTGATGCTGGCTCTGGCGCTGCCGGGGTTCTTTACCCTGCCGCCGGTGGACCGGGACGAGGCCCGCTTTGCCCGCGCCTCGGCCCAGATGATCGAGACGGGCGACCTGATCGACATCCGGCTGGGCGATGAGCCGCGCTACAAGAAGCCGGTCGGCATCTACTGGCTGCAGGCCGCCGTCGCGGGGCTGACCGCGCCCGACCGGATCTGGGCCTATCGGCTGGTGTCGCTTGCCGGGGCCATGGCGGCCGTGGGGCTGACGGTGCTTGTCGCGCGGCGCGCGATGGGCGGCGGGGCGGCTCTGATGGCGGGGGTGATCATGGCCTCGTCCTTCCTGCTGGGGGGGGAGGCGCGGCTGGCCAAGACCGACGCGGTGCAACTGGCCTGCATCCTGGCCGCGCAACTGGTGCTGGCCCATGCCTTCCTGCCCGGCGGCCGTACGCAGCAACCGGCGCTGAGCCCGGTCGCGGCCATGGGTTTCTGGGCGGCGGTCGGCGCGGGGATACTGGTCAAGGGGCCCATCACGCCGCTTGTCGCCTTCTCGACCCTGACCGTGATCTGCCTTTACCGCCGCGATCTGGCGATCCTGCGCGCCCTGCGTCCGCTGCCGGGCGTCGCGCTGATGCTGGCCATCGTCGCCCCCTGGCTGATCGCCATCACCGTGAAAAGCGGGGGCGCCTTCTGGCAGGCATCGGTGGGCGAAGACCTTCTGGCCAAGGTGGGTGAAGGGCAGGAGAATCACGGTGCCCCGCCCGGCAGCTATCTGCTGGCCGTCTGGGGAACTTTGTGGCCGGGGGCGGCGCTGCTGGCGGCGGCGCTGCCCGGGATATGGCGGATGCGCCGGGCGCCTTTGGCCGTCTTTGCGCTGGGTTGGGCGGTGCCGGTCTGGCTTTTGTTCGAGCTGACGGCGACAAAGCTGATCCACTATACGCTGCCCGCCTATCCGGCGCTGGCGATCCTGACGGCGGGGGCGCTGGCGGCGGCGCCCCCCGGACGGCTGGCCCGGGCGGCGGGCAGTCTGCTGGCTGTGGCGGTTCCGGTGCTGATGCTGGTGGCGATGTGGCTGGGCGCGCGCGATCTGGGGGCCGTGCCGGGCTGGACCTACTTCGCGGGGGCGGCGCTGCTGGTGCCGGGGGTTGCCCTGCTGATCGCCGGGCTGTGGCGGAACCACCGGGCGGCGATGACGGGCGGGCTTGCGGCATCGGGCCTTGCGCTGTCGGTGGCGCTCTTCCCGACGCTGGCGCGGATACCGGTGCTTTGGCCTTCGGTCGCACTGTCGCAGGCGGCCGCGGCACATCCCGGCTGCCGGTTCGTGACGCTGGGCTATGGAGAGCCGTCGCTGCTGTTCCTGACGCAAGGCGCTGTGCGCTTCACCGATGCGGCGGGGCTTGCTGCGGCGCTGGCCGAACCGGGCTGCGTTCTGTTGGCGGTGGAATTGCGTGAGGCGGTGGACAGCGCCGGCTGGCAGTCCGCCGGTTCGGTGCAGGGCGTGAACCTTGGCAACGGCCGGAGCCTGGACTTCGCGCTTTACCTGCGGCCGTAGCGGGCCATGAACATTGTAACCGCGCCGTCGATGACCCGTTTGATCATCTCGGGACCGCAGCAGGCCTGATCATCCAGCCCCAGAAGCAACCGGTCATGCAGGCCGGCCTTGCACAACTGGGCGAACTGTTCTGCCGCAAGGTCGATATCGTCGATCTGCAACTCTTCGCGCGCCACGGCCTTTTGCAGGTAATGCGCGATGCGTTCATGCACCAGACCAGGGCCCGACAGATAGAATTCCTGCGCGAGTGCGGGGAAATTCTCGGCCTCGGCCACGACCACGCGGAAGATGCGCCGCCCGAAATCCGACAGCAGGAAGTCGGTCAGCTTTTCGGCCGCGACCCGCAGCGCCAGTTCGACCGGAGCGGTGCCGCCGATCAACGCCTCGGCCTCATCGGCCTGACGGCGGCATTCGGTCTTGGCGACCTCCATGAACAACAGCCGCTTGTCGGGGAAATAGGCGTAAAGCGTGGCTTTCGATACACCCGCTTCACGCGCGATATCATCGACCGAGGCGCGTTCAAACCCGTCGCGCAGAAAGACCGTGCGGGCGCCGTCCAGCACCTGGTCGAACTTGCGACCTCTGACGATCAGTTGCGGCTTGGCGTCCATCGGTCCCCCGGTTCCATGGCCAATCTAGCCCGGGGCCGGGCCGGGGGGCAAGCGCGGCTCAGTTGCCGGGCTGGCAGGCGGTGGTCAGGGTGGCGGGCTGGATGCAGCCTTGTGTCGCAGGGGCCGGATTCGCGTCGGGGAAGCTCAGCGTGGGGAAGCCCACGATGTCGGCAAGGGCAAGGCCGGGCAGCAGCGACAGGCCGATGGCAAGGGTGATGGCGGACAGGTGTTTCATTTCAGACCTCTTTTTCTGAACTGTTCGGTTCGGATTGGAATATGAACTGAGTCGTTCAGCTTTTCAAGATGATTCTGAACTGACCGGTTCAAAATGTCGCGGCTTGCCTTCGCTGCTGCGGCTGCTAGTTTGGAATCATTCCAGAATGGAGATTCCCATGATCCCCGGCTTCGGCAGCCGCCGCCGCTTTTCCGACCTGACCGAACAGGAGGTGCTGGCGCTGGCCATCTCGTCCGAAGAGGACGATGCGCGCATCTACCGCAGCTTTGCCGAGCGGTTGCGCGGGGAATATGCTGCGACGGCCGCGGTATTTGACGGCATGGCCGCCGAAGAAGACACCCATCGCCGCCGCCTGATCGACCTGCATACAGAACGCTTCGGCCCGGTCATTCCCCTGATCCGGCGCGAGCATGTGGCGGGCTATTACGCGCGCCGCCCGGTCTGGCTGGCCGCGAACCTCAGCCTTGAGACGATCCGTGCCGAGGCCGCCGCGATGGAGCGGGGCGCGCGGGATTTCTATGAACGCGCGGCGGCGCGGACCGCAGATGCCGCCACCCGCAAGCTTCTGGGCGATCTTGCCGCCGCCGAAGCCGGACACGAGGGCCACGCCCGGTCGCTGGAAGCTGAACATCTGGGCGACGGCGCGCGGGATGAAGAAGACAGCACCGCCCGCCGCCAGTTCATCCTGACCTGGGTGCAGCCGGGCCTTGCCGGGCTGATGGACGGATCGGTTTCGACCCTTGCGCCGATCTTTGCCACGGCCTTCGCCACGCAGGACACCTGGACGACCTTTCTGGTCGGTGCCGCCGCCTCGGTCGGTGCCGGTATCTCGATGGGCTTCACCGAAGCCGCGCATGACGACGGCGTGCTGTCTGGCCGCGGCAGCCCGTGGAAGCGGGGTCTGGCCAGTGGCGTGATGACGGCTATCGGCGGGTTGGGCCACGCGCTGCCGTATCTGATCCCCGATTTCTGGACCGCGACTGCCATCGCCTTTGCCGTGGTCTTTGTCGAGTTGTGGGCGATTGCCTGGATCCAGAACCGCTTCATGGAAACGCCCTTCCTGCGCGCCGTTCTGCAGGTGGTGGTGGGCGGGGCGCTGGTCTTTGCGGCAGGGGCGCTGATCGGCGGCGGCTGAACCGCGCCGCGGCCGCTTCAAGGGTTGTGCCGCCCCGCGCGGCATGACACCAAAGGCCATGCTGGCGATCTTCCTGAAAACCCTGCCGTTCTTTGCCGTGATCGGGCTTGGCTACATGGCCGGGCGCACCCGGTTCTTCTCGGCCGAGGCGACGGCCTACCTGACGAAATTCGTCTTCTACTTCGCGCTGTCGGCCATGCTTTTCGGCTTTGCCGCGCGGCTGTCATTGGCCGAGATTTTCGATGCACGCTTTGTGGCGGCCTATCTGGCGGCTTCATTCCTGATCTACGGGCTGGTGCTGGCCGTGGGCCGCGCCCGCCGCCTGCCCTGGACCGAAGCGGCGATGGAGGCGCATGCCGGCGTTTCGGGCAACACCGGGTTTCTGGGCGTGCCGATGCTGGTCAAGCTGATCGGCCCGGCGGCCGCGGCCCCGGTGATGATGGTTCTGACGGTGGACATGGTAGTGTTTTCCAGCCTGATCACCCTGATCGTCACCGGCGCGCGTGAGGGGCGGCTTGGCCTTGGCACCTTCCGGGCCCTTGCGCGGGGACTGCTGGCGAACCCGATGATCGTGTCGATCATCCTGGGCTTTGTCTGGTCGGGGCTGGGCTGGAAGGTCGAAGGCCCGCTGGATGAGTTTCTGACGCTGCTTGGTGCAGCCGCCACGCCCTGCGCGCTGTTTGCAATTGGCGCCTCGCTGGCCGGCCGGCGGGCGGACCGGCCACAGGTTGCCGGCTGGATCGCCTTCGTCAAGCTGGTGCTGCATCCGGCGGCGGTGGCGGTGGCGGCGCTGATGCTGTTCGCTGTCGATCCCTTCGCGGCCGGCGTGATGATTGCGGCGGCCTCCTTGCCCGTGGCGGGTAATGCCTTCATCCTTGCGCAGCATTACGGCGTCGCCCCGCAACGGGTTTCGACGGCGATCCTGATTTCCACGGCCGTTTCGGTTCTGTCCGTCTCGGCCGTCATCGCTCTGGTGGAGAGGCTATGAAGACGATTTCCGAGAACCGCTGTTTCGGGGGCGTGCAGGGGGTTTACACCCATGCGTCGGGGGTGACGGGCTGTGAGATGACCTTCGGGCTGTTCCTGCCCGAACAGGCCGAAACCGGCGCGGTGCCGGTGCTGTGGTATCTGTCGGGGCTGACCTGCACGCATGAAAACGCCATGGTCAAGGCGGGTGCGCAACGCTGGGCGGCAGAAGCGGGCATCGCGCTGATCTTCCCCGACACCAGCCCGCGCGGCGAAGGTGTGGCCAATGATGCGGCCTATGATCTGGGGCAGGGCGCCGGGTTCTACGTCAACGCCACGCAGGCGCCTTGGGCGAAGCATTTCCAGATGTGGGACTATATCACCGATGAACTGCCGAACGCGCTGTTCAGCGCCTTTCCGATTGCCGAAGAGGCGCAGGCGATCACCGGCCACTCGATGGGCGGCCACGGCGCCCTGACCATCGCGATGAGCTTTCCGGGCCGCTTCCGCAGCGTTTCGGCCTTTGCGCCGATCTGCAACCCCACCGCCAGCGACTGGGGCCGCAAGCAATTTACGGCCTATCTGGGCAAGGACGAATCCGCCTGGGCGCCGCATGACGCGACGCTTCTGATGAAGAAGCGCGGTTTTGACGGGCCGATGCTGATCGATCAGGGCACGGCCGACCAGTTCATCGACCTTCTGCGCCCCGAAGCCCTTGCCGGTGCCATTGCCGAAGGGCGTCAGGGCGGCGCCTTCCGGATGCAGAAAGGCTACGATCACAGTTATTTCTTCGTCTCGACCTTCATGGAAGAACACGTCGCCTTCCATGCCGGCGCCCTTCATGCCTAGAATTGCGGCCAATCCCGCCACCTGATCCGGCGGGCGAAGATGTGGGGACGCCGCCGGGGGCGGTCAGGCAGGAGACTGATATGAAGGGAATGCGCGCGCTGGTCACGGCCCTTGCCGTGGCGATGGCGGTAACTCCGGCGGTTGCCGTCGCCCAGGAGGCCGAGGTCTTGCAACTGATCAACCAGGAGCGCGCCAAGAAAGGCTGCGCGCCCTTGACCATGAACAGCCAGCTTTCGGCGGCCGCCAAGGGCCATGCCACGGCGATGGCCAAGCAGAACTTCTTCAGCCACAAGGGCAAGAGCGGATCGACCCTGCGCAGCCGTGCCACGAAGGCAGGCTACAAGGGCCGCAAGCTGGGTGAAAATATCGCCGCCGGCTGGCCCACCCCGGCCAAGGCCGTTTCGCAGTGGATGAACAGCCCGGGTCACCGCAAGAACATCCTGACCTGTTCCTTCAAGGAAACCGGCATCGCGATGGTCTATGATCCGAACGACGCGCCGCTGCCGGGCAACAGCTATGCGATGAAGTACTACTGGGTTCAGGTTTTCGGCACGCGCTGACCTTGAAAACGCTTTTCGTCGATGCCGATGCCTGCCCGGTGAAGGCCGAGGCCGAGCGGGTGGCCAGCCGCCACGCCTGGCGCATGCTGCTGGTGTCGAACGGCGGCATCCGGCCTTCGGCCAATCCGCTGGTGGAAAGCGTGTTCGTCGCCGAAGGCCCGGATGAGGCCGATAAGTGGATCGCGGCCCATGCCGGCGCGGGCGATCTGGTGATCACATCGGACATCCCGCTGGCGGCGCGCTGCGTCGCGGCCGGCGCCCGCGTGGTGAAACCCGACGGTGAGGTGCTGCACGGCGGCAATGTCGGCAACGCGTTGGCCATGCGCGACCTGATGACAGACCTGCGCAGCGCCGACCCGTTCCGACAGGGCGGCGGCCGCAGCTTTTCAAAAGCCGACCGCTCACGCTTTCTGGACGTGCTGGAGCGTGAGATCAGGTCGTCAGGCCGCGACCTGCCGGCGTAAGCCCCCAAAGCGCCTGCCCGTCCCGCCGGCGGAGCATGACCACAAGCCCGCCGGCGACCATCCCCCGCAAGGCGGCCTCGGTCTCGGCCGGGCTCTTTCCGGTCCGCCGCGACAACGCCCCCAGCGTGCGAAAGGCCCAGGGGCCCTCCGCCATGGCCTCAGCCAGACTGGGGTGCTGCCCGGTCTTGGCATCAAGGGTGGTACGGAACAGCGAGATCTCATGCTCGGGGCCGGTCGTCGCGGCAATGATCTTTTCGTTGTCTTCTTCCAGCCGCGCCACCCTTTCGCGCAGCTCAACCTCAAAGTCCCCGAGCTTCAGCTTCGAGACATGCGGCAGGTAAAGCAGCGCCACCGCCGCCCCCAGAAGGATCAGTGCCGTTCCGTCCAGCGGTAGCCTGCCCGCGACATGGAACGCAAAGAACCCCAGCGCAAGGATCGACAGGGCAATCCCCGCCCAAGGCGGCAGCGGGTCAACGGGCGGCTTGTCGGGCTTGGTCTCGGCCATGGCGCTCTCCTCCGGGTTGCGGGGTCAGCATTGCGCGGGACCTGAGTCGTCACAAGTCTGCCGACATGGCAAACCCGCCATCCGATGTCGCG
Source organism: Paracoccaceae bacterium (assembly GCA_014859945.1). Taxonomy (GTDB): domain Bacteria; phylum Pseudomonadota; class Alphaproteobacteria; order Rhodobacterales; family Rhodobacteraceae; genus Fuscibacter. The sequence goes on from JACZKR010000267.1 coordinate 10,667, forward strand.
CCGGGGACAGAACCGGCGCGGCGGCCGGGCTTCAGTGGCCTCATGACGCGCGTGTTCACAGGCCCTTCGGCCGGAATGTTTCTGGCCCTTGGCGGCGGTATTACCCTTTCGCTCAACGATCTGGCGATCAAGGCGCTGTCGGGCGCCTATGCGCTGCATCAGATCATCCTGATCCGCGCACTGGTCGGCATGGCGCTGGTGCTGCTGATCATCCATTTCTCGCGCACGGGCTTTGCCCAGCTGCGCACCCGCCGCCGGGGCGCGCATCTGCTGCGCGTCTCCATCGTGATGGTGTCGAACGTCACCTATTTCGTCGGCCTGTCGCTGATGCCCCTGGCCGATGCCGTGGCGACGGCCTTTGTCGCGCCGCTGTTCGTCACGCTGATGTCGGCGGTGGTGCTGGGCGAACATGTCGGCCCCCGCCGCTGGGCGGCCGTGGCGGTCGGGATGGCGGGCGTCGTCATCATGACCCGCCCGGGCGAGGGCGTGATCCAGCCGGCCGCGATCCTCGTCCTGATATCGGCCTTGTGCTATGCCTCCAGCCACATGATGACCCGGCGGATGCGCGACACCGAAAGCGCGATGACGCTGAACTTCTACGTCCAGTGTGGTTTCATCGTGGTCAGCTGTTCGATGGGGCTGGCCTTCGGGGACGGCCGCTTTGCCCAGGCGCCGGGCAGCACATGGGAGTTTCTGTTCCGCCCCTGGGTCGTGCCGCCGCTGGGCGACTGGTGGGCCTTCATCGCTTCGGGCATGGCCGTGGGCCTTGGCGGTCTGATGATGAGCCAGGCCTACCGCACGACCGAGGCCGCGCTGGTTGCCCCCTTCGAATATGTCGGCATGCCGATGGCCATTCTCTGGGGGCTGGTGTTCTTTCACAGCTGGCCCGACATGACGGCCTGGGCGGGCATTGCGCTGATCTGCGGGGCGGGGTTGTATACGCTCTGGCGGGAGACGGTGCGCAGGAAGGTAGAGGATGTCGCAGCCCCAAGCGGTGATCTTTGATATCGGCAATGTGCTGACGCGCTGGCAGCCCGAAGCCTTCTATGACCGGGTGATCGGCGAAACCCGCCGCCGCGCGCTGTTTGCGGAGGTCGATCTGCACGGCATGAACGATATCGTCGATGCGGGCGGTCTGTTCCGCGAAACGATCTATGACTGGGCCGACCGCTATCCGCATTGGCGGGCCGAAATCCGCATGTGGTATGACCGCTGGATCGAACTGGCCAGCCCGCGCATCGAAGGCGCAATCGCGCTGCAGCGCGCCCTGCGGGCCAAGGGCATTCCGGTTTTCGCCCTGACCAACTTCGGTCGCTACAGCTTTGAAGAGGCGCTGCCGAAGATGGATTTCCTGACGGACTTCGACCGGCTTTATGTCTCGGGCCGGATGGGCGTCATCAAGCCCGATCCTGCGATTTACCTGATGGTCGAGGAGGATTGCGGCCTGCCGCCCGAAAGCCTGCTGTTCACCGATGACCGGGCCGACAACATCACCGCCGCCGCGCGCCGCGGCTGGCGCACCCATCAGTTCGAAAGCTGGCAGGGCTGGGCGGCCCGGCTGGTGGCCGAAGGACTGCTGACCCAGAAGGAGGCCGGGCTGTGACCCTGACAATCGTTCCGAAAGAGGCAGAGGCGCATCTGACCTGGACCGGTCTTCTGGCCGCGTTCGAGGCCGGGCATCGCCTGCCCAAGCCCGATATCAAGGACCTGTTCTGCTATCGCGGGCCAGACACCATTCTTGACCGCGCGACTTGGATCGACGGGCTGGGCGCGCTGGTCAAGGTGGCGACCGTGGTTCCGGGCAATGCCGAGCGGGGGCGGCCCACCGTCAACGGTTCGGTCACGCTTTATGACGACATCACCGGCGAACTGGCGGCGCTGGTCGATTTCCACCTTGTCACCAAATGGAAAACCGCCGGCGACAGCCTTTTGTCGGCCAGCCGGCTGGCGCGGAAGGATGCGCGGAACTTCCTGCTGGTGGGGGCGGGCACCGTTGCCCGATCCATGGTGGATGCTTATTCCAGCCTCTGGCCCGACGCCCGCTTCACCGTCTGGAGCCGCAGCCGCGCCACGGCCGAGGCGATGGGCCTGCCCGTCGCCGATGATCTTGAAGCGGCGGTGAAGGCGGCTGATGTGATCTGCACCGCGACCATGGCCACCGCGCCGCTGATCCGCGGTGACTGGCTGCAGCCGGGTCAGCACCTTGACCTGATCGGCGCCTACAAGCCCGACATGCGCGAGGTGGATGATGCCGCCATGGCCCGCGCGCGCCTGTTCGTCGATGCCCGCGCCACAACGCTGCACCACATCGGCGAGCTTATGGCGCCGCTGAAATCCGGCGCGATCACCGAGGCTTCGGTTCTGGCCGATTTCTACGATGACCCGGCCAGCTTCACCCGGACCTCGGATGATGACATCACCATCGCCAAGAACGGCGGCGGCGCGCATCTGGACCTGATGACAGCCGACTACATCGCACGGATGTGGCGCGGCCGCTGACATCTTTGGGAAAATCGGGAAATTGGTCGGAGCGAGAGGATTCGAACCTCCGACCCCCTGCTCCCGAAGCAGGTGCGCTACCAGACTGCGCTACGCTCCGACCGTGAGGCGGGGGTTACTCTGCCCCGCGGGGTTTTGCAAGGGGGCCGCGCAGATTCATTCCGGCGCGCGGCGCTTGTCGAAAAGCCGCATCCACAGGCTGATCCGCGGCAGCACCCCTTCAAAGCGCGAGCGGGTTTCCAGAACCGGGCGGTTTTCCGAAACCCGGGGCGTGCCTTCGCGCAACACGATGTAGATGCCCGAGGCGATGATCACCGCGGCCCCGATTCCCGTCCACAGATCGACGCTTTCGTTGAAGAACAAAAGGCCGAAGACCGCCGCCCACAGGATCTGCGAATACTGCATGGGCGCCACCACCACGGCAGGCGCAATCCGGTAGGCCGCGATGATCAGCAGCCCCGCCACCAGCCCAAGCGCCGCCATCACCGCCAGAAGGCCCAGATGTTCGACCGGCATCGGCTGATACACGAACGGCAGGGCCAGCCCCATCACCACGAAGTTGCCCACCATCGGGTGCAGCATCAGCACGACCGCCCGTTCGGCATGGCCGATCTTGCGCACGATGACCGAGTTTACTGCCCCTATGCTCGCCGCCGTCAGCGCCGCAAGATGGCCCATGCCCAGGTCAACCTCACCCGGGCGCAGCACGATGCCCACGCCCACAAGGCCGACGATCACCGCAACCCCCCGGCGCAGCCCGATCTTTTCGCCCAGGACCGGAATCGCCAGAAGCGTGATCAAAAGCGGCATGGCGAAAAGAATGGCATAGCATTGCGCCAGCGGCAGGATGGAAAAGGCATAGAACCCCGTCAGCGCGTTCAGCACCGCCGTCACCGTGCGCAGCGCCGACCACCACGGATGCCGGGGCACCAGCGTGCCGCCGGTGCGGTCGGTCAGCAGCAGAATGCTGACCAGCGGAAAGCTCAGCAGCACGGCAAAGAAGATGGTCTGGAACGGGCTGTAGCTGCCGCCCAGATACTTCACCACCACGTCATGGCTGGCATAGATGCCAAAAGCGGCAAGCGAAAGGGCGGCACCCTTCACGGTCTGACTGGCCATCTGGTCCGGATCCCTTGCGGCGGCCTGGGGCCTGCCGTTTGCGCTAACACGATCTTGCCAGAAACCCGCGCAAGGCTCAACCGGCGGAACGACGGGGCGCCGCAGGGGCGCCCCGGAACTGTTCAGAGGCTCGCGTCCAGCGCGGCGATGATGGCGTCGCCCATGGCCGAGGTGCCGATGGGGCTGCCGCCTTCGGGGCCCAGAAGGTCGGCGGTGCGCAGACCGTCGGCCAGCACCTTTTCCACCGCCTTTTCGATCCGCTCAGCCTCGGTTCCCATGTCAAAGCTGTAGCGCAGCGCCATGGCGAACGACAGGATGCAGGCGATGGGGTTGGCCTTGCCCTGACCGGCAATATCGGGGGCCGAGCCGTGGACGGGCTCATACAGCGCCTTCGGCCGGCCGTTGGCCATAGGCGCGCCAAGGCTGGCCGAGGGCAGCATGCCAAGCGAACCGGTCAGCATCGCGGCGGCGTCCGACAGCAGGTCGCCGAACAGGTTGTCGGTCACGATCACGTCGAACTGCTTGGGCCAGCGGCACAGCTGCATCGCGCCGGCGTCGGCATACATATGCGACAGTTCCACATCCGGGTAGTCGCGGTCATGCACTTCCTGCACAACCTCGCGCCACAGGATGCCCGATTCCATGACATTGGCCTTCTCCATCGAGCAGACCTTGTTGTTGCGCCGCCGTGCCAGTTCGAAGGCCGATTTCGCCACGCGGGCAATCTCGGATTCGGTGTAGCGCTGGGTGTTGATGCCCACCCGTTCGTTGCCTTCCTTGAAGATGCCGCGCGGCTCTCCGAAATAGACGCCCGAGGTCAGTTCGCGGACGATCACAATATCCAGACCGGCGACGACTTCCTTCTTCAGCGACGAGAAATCGGCCAGCGCGTCAAAGCACTGGGCCGGGCGCAGGTTGGAAAACAGATCCATCTCCTTGCGCAGGCGCAGCAGGCCGCGTTCGGGCTTCACGCTGAAGTCCAGCTTGTCGTACTTCGGGCCGCCCACGGCGCCCAGCAGCACTGCGTCCACCTCTTGCGCGTGCGCCATGGTTTCATCGGTCAGCGGCGTGCCGTGCGCGTCATAGGAGCAGCCGCCCACCAGCCCTTCCGAGACATCGAAGGTCACGCCGCGCTTGTCGCCCATCCAGGCGATGATCTTTTTCACCTCGGCCATCACTTCCGGGCCGATGCCGTCGCCGGCAAGGATAAGCAAAGAGGGATTGGCCATGGCCGGGGCTCCTGAAAAACAAGGTCGCCGCCGGCCTAGCCAATGCCCGCCGCAGGGTCAAGCGGCAGGCTGATCCGGCAGGGCCAGCACGCGCGGCAATTCCGTCGCCAGATGGTCCCAGACCCGGCGGACCCGGGGGGTCTGGCGCAGGGGTTCGGGGGCGGTCAGCCACAGCGGCAAGGGGGGCAGCGCAATGAAGGGCGCTACCCGCTCCACCCCCGGGTCGGCATCGCCCACCGCGCGCAGGATGCCGCCCAGCCCCAGCCCGGCCCGGACAAGGTTCCAATAGACCAACTGGTCATCGCAGCGCAGCGGAAAATCCTCACGCCGCCGGGGGGCGCCAAGCCCGGCCATCAGCCGCAGGATCAGGTCATCGCGGTCGAAGCCGATGAAATCCATCGCCAGCAGCGCCTCCAGCGTTTCGGGCCGGCCGTGGCGATCCAGAAACGCCCGCGCGCCGTAAAGCGCTGTCGGCAGGTCGGCCAGATGCCGGGCGAAGGTGCCCTCCTGCACCGGGCGGAACATCCGCAGGGCGATGTCGGCTTCGCGGTAAAGCAGGTTCTCGGCGGTGTCCGAGGGCACAAGCTCTATCTCGATCCCCGGCTCGGCCGCCCGCAGCCCCGCCAGAACTCCCGGCAGGATATGATGCGAGACGACGCGGCTTGCCGTAAGCCGCACCGTGCCGGTCAGCGCCGCATCGCGCCCCGCCGCCGCCAGATCCAGCCGCGCCGCCGCTTCGGACATCGAGCGCGCATGAGGCAAAAGCGCCAGCGCCGCCTCGGTCGGGGCAAGCCCGCGCGGCTGGCGGGCGAACAGGGTCAGCCCGGTCGCGGCCTCGGCTTCGGCGATGTGGCGGCCAAGCGTCGGCTGCGACAGGCCCAGACGCCGCGCTGCCGCCGAAAGCGACCCGCTTTCGGCCACCGCAAGAACCGATCTGATCAGCGTCCAGTCCAGCGATTCCATTCAATCATGAATACATGACCTGCAATCATGGGCAATGCCCATAAGAATACGGCGGGATTATCTTGCTGACATCACGCAAGGGAGTCACGGAATGAAACGGGAAGTACTGGTTCTTGGCGCCTCGGGCAATTTCGGAAGCCGCGCCGCCGAAGCCTTTGAAACCGCTGGCTGGGTGGTGCGGCGCTATCGCCGGGGCACCGACATGGCCGCAGCCGCACGGGGGGCGGGTCTGATCGTCAACGGGCTGAACCCGCCGAACTACCACGCCTGGGACCGGCTGATTCCCGAAATCACCGCGCAGGTGCTGACGGCGGCCCGGACTTCGGGGGCGACGGTTCTGGTGCCGGGCAGCGTCTATGCCTACGGCGACCAGTCGGGCCCTTGGGGGCCGGAGGTGCCGCACCGCCCGGTCAGCCGCAAGGGCTGGATCCGGTCGCGGATGGAGGCCGATTATCGCGCGGCGACGGAGGCCGGTCAGCGGGTGATCATGCTGCGCGGCGGCGATTATGTCGATCCGGTCCTGCCTTCGACCATCTGGCGGATCGTCATGCTGAAGGGCATCGCCCGTGGCCGGCTGACGGCGATGGGCGACCCCGGCGTGCAGCGCGCCTATGCCTGGCTGCCCGACATGGCGCGCGCCGCTGTCGCCCTGGCCGAGCGGGCCGAGGCCCTGCCGGCCTATGCCGACATTCCCTTTGCCGGTCACACGCTCAGCATGAACCAGATTGCCGAGCGGCTTTCGGTGCTGGGCGGCCGGCGGATGCAGGTGGGGCAGTTTCCCTGGTGGGCGCTGCGGCTGGTGTCGCCGTTCTGGGAACTGGGCCGCGAGCTGCTGGAAATGCGGTATCTTTACCAGACCAGCCACCATCTTGACCCCGCGCCGATGGCGGCAATCCTTCCGGATTTCCGCGGGGTGACGCTGGATGAGTTGCTGGCCGCCCATCTGCCCCCGTTGCCGTCCGGCTCGGCCGACCTAGCGGCCCGCAGCATGCGCGCGGTGCAGAACGCGTGGTAGGCCGGCCGCCAGCTATGGCAGGGCGATATCCACCCAAAGCGGCCGGTGGCGTGAGGCTAGTGCCAGCGTCCCGGCCAGCGGATCATCCTCGGGCGGCCAAAGCACGCCGCTGCCCGTCACCTTCAGCCCGGCCGAGGGCAGGATGACCTCAACCCGCAGGCCCCCCAATCCGTCATAAAGGGCGGTATCCAGAGCCGCATCGCCCGTCTGGCCCGGATCGCTGCGCGGCGCGGTGCCGCGCGGACGCGGGTCCTGCAGGGCGGGATGCAACAGAAGCGCGGAAATTGCCTCGCGCCGGCCCTCACCGTCGGCGGGGTCAAGATTGGTCTGGCCCAGCAGGACCAGCGGCGCGGGCGGCGGCCGGAAAGGCAGGTCGCCGGCCAGAAGCCGCAGCCAGAAGGCGGTTTCATCATGGTTCCTCCTGCCGTTCCGGTCCTCTGGCCCGTCGAAAACCGGCGGCGTGGCGTAATAGGCCAGAAGCGTCAGCCGCCCGCCCTCCGGCAAGATGAGGGGCACCGCCCAATGCCCGCCAGTCGAAAGGCGCTGCACCGCCCGCACTTCGGACGGAGTATCGGGCGGGATCAGCGCCCCCGGCAGATCGGCCCAGAGAAAGGCCGAATAATCCTGCACCCCTGCAAGGTCGATCGGCAGGCGCGACAGCACCGCCATCCCCCCTTCACCGGCGAAACGGCCGTAGCCTTGCGCATCGCGCGGCTCGCCCGTCGTGCCGTTGCCATCAAGGTCCAGCCCGGTGGCAATGCCGGTATTCGGCCGTAGCGCCAGACGGTAGGGGTAAGCGTGGTCGGCGGCCGACAGAGCCTCGGCAAGGGCCGTCAGCGCCTCTGCCCGCAGATCGAAGTCGATCCCGGTCAGCAGGATCACATCGGCATGCACCGCCGCCAGCACCTGAACCACCGCCATCGGCTGTTCCGCACCCTTGCGCAGGTCCAACAGCAGCAGCCCCGGGCCCGAGCGTGACAGATCGGCGTTGTAGGTGGCGATGCGGAGGGTTTCCGCCAGCGCGGGCAGTCCCCAGACCCACAGCAGAAGCGCGATCAGACCGGCGCGTATCGCGCCTTGGCTTCGACGCTGCGCTTGTGGCGGCGCGTCTCGCGGATCATGTCCGCCACCCGGCCCATCGCGATGCCGCGCATGAAGAGAGAGGCGGGAAGGAAGGCCCATGCCGTCATCGTCCAGATCAGGGTCTGCGGCGACGACAGCGTCATCGGCTCAAACCCCGAGGACGACACCTTCACCACTGCTGGCGACAAGAATGGCAGCAGGAAGCCTAACGCCACGTTAACGCGGGCGTCGCGGGTCAGCCGGCGCACCACATCCGGCCCGGCGGTCGGGTCAAACGTGGGAAGGTTGATCCAGACGTTGAAGGCCGAATCCCGCTTGGGCCAGCGGCCCGCGCGGATCAGCACCACAAAAACTGCCAAAGAAATCAATGAGATCAGATAGGCCATCCCGGCAGCCGTCCGCACCGCATCGACCTGCGCGGGTGACGCTTCGTCCGAAAGCATCAGCGTGGCCAGCCGCACCGGGCTGTAGGGAAAATCCATCGACTGGCCGATCAGCGTGCCCACCGCATCGAAGAATTCGGTCATCGTGGTGGCGGCGGTGCGGCCGCGTTCGATCACCGACAGCGAGAAGACGGTGAAGAACAGCATCAGGAAACGCACGCGGTTGAAGGGCGGCGCGTCGCGGAATTCGACAAGGCTGGGATAGGTGGCGTTGTATTCGGCGAAGGTCAGGATGCCGGCGAACAGCGCGACAAGGGCGACCATCTGCTTGGTGTCGGCCGTCATCCCCGGCAAAAGCGCCGAGGGCGTGGCGACAAGCACCATCACCAGAATTGCGCGCACAAGCGCACTGGTCAGCCGCGAAACCACTGCCCGTCCACCCTCGATCCGGCTGAACCCGGTGCTTCGCCGGGCCGTTGTGCCGATGATGTCCCGCACTTTGTGGCGGATTGCCTCAATCTTGCCCAATTTGTGCCTTCTTTCGACAAGTCCCGCAATGCCGGACTCAAAAGAACTCAATCACTTGGGCGATTTCAGGGTGAGGTGTCGCCGGATTGCATCAAAATCGGGGCAAGAATAAGGCCGCCCGGTTGGGGCGGCCCAGATGTTGTGGTGGCAGGGGTGTTCAGGCCCAAGGGTGTTGCGTAGAGTATTTCGCCTCGAAGCTGTCGATGGCCGAGGCCTTTTCCAGCGTCAGTCCGATGTCATCCAGCCCGTTCAGCAGGCAGTGCTTGCGGAAGGCATCGACCTGGAAGGGGAAGCTTTGCCCGTCCGAGGTGGTGACGGTCTGCGCCTCAAGGTCCACGGTCATGCGGGCGTTGGCACCTTTTCTGGCGTCGGCCATCAGCACCTCCACAACATCCTGCGGCATCACGATGGGCAGGATGCCGTTCTTGAAGCAGTTGTTGAAGAAGATGTCGGCGAACGAGGTCGAGATCACGCAGCGGATGCCGAAGTCCAAAAGCGCCCAGGGCGCATGTTCGCGGGACGAGCCGCAGCCGAAGTTGTCGCCGGCCACGATGATCTGCGCGTCGCGATAGGCCGGCTGGTTCAGCACGAAATCCGGGATCTCGGCGCCGTCTTGCGTGTAACGCATTTCATCGAAAAGGTTTTTCCCAAGTCCCGACCGCTGGATGGTCTTCAGGAACTGCTTGGGAATGATCATGTCGGTGTCGATGTTGACCAGCGGCATGGGCGCTGCGATGCCGGTCAGGGTGGTGAATTTGTCCATCAGGGTTTCCAATCCGTAAGCACAAGGCGCGTTGCGTGGGGGGCGTCTTCCTTCCGTCTTCCTTCCGTCTTCCTTTGGTAGAGACGGAAGGGGTGGCGCGGGGCTGCGCAGCCACGACGAGGAAGAGATACGTTATCCTATCTTGTCAGAAGATCGTCCGTCTCCTTGATCGGCTATCAGTGTGCACTTGTTCATAGTCACTGCGTCAGATGCCCATGGCCACTGGCCGCAAGCGCCTCGTTGAACCAACTTGTCGAGTAGCTCTGCTCAAAGCAGGCGCGGATCACTTCGTGAAGCAGACCGGCATCCTTGAGTGTTTGAGCGAAGTCATGGTGTGCTTTAACTTTCGTCACCGTCAGATTTTCGCGCTCTGGCAGCATGTCGGTGTGTTTTCCGTCAAGCCCGCCGACAGACGAGAAGACGTAATAGCGCGTTTCTGGAAGCCACATCTCGTCAAGGCTTGGATACCGCCAAACCTCGATGGCTTGCCGATAATTCCTCCAGCGCGTTTCCCACGGCACGATTTCAGGTTTCACGCTGAACTGAGGGGCAAACGCGACGACCGTCCGAAACTGTAGAAACCGCGCAGCGAGTACTGCCAGAAAGCCGCCCATGCTGTTTCCCAACGCGTCGAAGCCGTCTTTGCCTTTGAACGGCTCGAGAACTTCGTTGAGAAACGCGAAATCGATGCGATTGCCCCATGATCGTGAGACATCAGTAACGAAAACCATGTTGCCGTAGCCGTCACCAGCCTTGAAGAACTCTGGTTTCTGAACGTCGATGCCGCCCATTCCATGCCCCACCCCCGTGAAGGATACCAAAGTTCGGCCATTCGACCGCTCGTTGGATTGCGCGAGCATGATCCTTAGGTTCTTGTCTTCAAAGATAGTTTCGGGCTCACGCATAAGCTACACCGTTTCCCCCATCATCTCGCGCACGTCGGTCAGGTGGCCGGTGATCGCTGCCGCTGCCGCCATCGCGGGGGACAAGAGGTGCGTGCGGCCGCCGCGGCCCTGACGGCCTTCGAAGTTGCGGTTACTGGTCGCGGCGCAGCGTTCGCCGGGCGACAGCTGGTCGGGGTTCATGGCCAGACACATCGAGCAGCCCGCCAGACGCCATTCGAAACCGGCGTCGATGAAGATCTGGGCCAGACCTTCCTCTTCCGCCTGCGCCCGCACAAGGCCCGAGCCGGGAACGACCATGGCGCGCATGCCGTCCTTGATCTTCTTGCCCTTCAGGATCGCCGCCGCGGCGCGGAGGTCTTCGATCCGGCCGTTGGTGCAGGAGCCGATGAAGACGGTGTCGATCTTGATGTCGGTCAGCTTCATGCCCGGGGTCAGGCCCATGTAGTCCAGGCTGCGCTGGGCGGCTTCCACCTTGCCGCCGGTGAAATCAGAGGCGCTGGGCACGGTGCCGGTGATCGGCAGCACGTCTTCGGGGCTGGTGCCCCAGGTGACCACGGGGGCGATGTCTTCGCCCCTGATGGTCACGACCTTGTCGAAATGCGCGCCGTCATCGGTGAAGAGGGTTTTCCAGTAGGCCAGCGCGGCCTCCCACTTGGCGCCCTTGGGCGCATGGGGGCGGCCCATGACATAGGCGAAGGTCTTCTCATCCGGAGCGATCAGGCCGGCGCGGGCGCCGCCTTCGATCGCCATGTTGCAGACGGTCATCCGGCCTTCCATCGACAGCTCGCGGATCGCCTGACCGCAGTATTCGATGACATAGCCGGTGCCGCCCGCCGTGCCGGTGGCGCCGATGACGGACAAGGTGATGTCCTTGGCGGTGACACCGGGGCGCAGACTGCCGGTGATTTCCACCTTCATGTTCTTCGACTTCTTCTGGATCAGCGTCTGGGTGGCCAGAACATGTTCCACTTCCGAGGTGCCGATGCCATGGGCCAGCGCCCCGAAGGCGCCGTGGGTGGCGGTGTGGCTGTCACCGCAGACCACGGTCATGCCCGGCAGGGTCCAGCCCTGTTCCGGCCCGACGATATGGACGATGCCCTGACGGATGTCGGACACCGGATAGTAGTTGATGCCGAAATCGCGGGCGTTCTTGTCCAGCGCCTCGACCTGGATGCGCGATTCCTCATTGTCGATATGGGTGTCGCGGCCGGCGGTGGTCGGCACGTTGTGATCGGGCACAGCGATGGTCTTTTCCGGCGCGCGCACCTTGCGGCCGGTCATGCGCAGCCCTTCGAAGGCCTGCGGGCTGGTGACTTCATGCACCAGGTGGCGGTCGATATACAGCAGGCAGGTGCCGTCATCGGCCTGATGGACGACGTGGTCGTCCCAGATCTTGTCGTAGAGAGTCCGAGCGGTCATGGCTCATCCCTTGGAATTGGCTGTGGGGGTGGATCGGGCGGGGTGCCCGGGGGCTGAACGGCGGGTTCAGCGAAGTCGCGCAAGGACCGACCGGTTCAGCGCGGTAAAGCGCCAAGGCAGGCGCGCGTGGTCAGCCATGTCGAAAAAGCGGATCATGGGTGCCTCTTACGCCCGAATCCCGCCGCGATCAATCAGAATGCGGCGCAATGCTTGCCAAGGGCGGCGATCCCGGCTATCCGCGCGCCCTTGTCGTTGAGTTGGCCCCCCTGCGGTGCTACCATCAGGCATCGCCCGGTGCCGGGGCCTGTCGGCACGCTGCATGGAGGACCCAGGTCCTGTCACATTCCGATCCCGCAACCGGGCTTCCGGTTGCCCCGCGCGATGGCCGCCCTGCGAGCCTTGGCGACTACAGCCCCGAACAGGTTCTGGAAGCGGTCCTGAAGTCGGTCGATGACGACAAGGCCGAAGATATCGTGCAGATCGACCTGCGCGGGCGCTCGGACGTGGCCGATTACATGGTGATCTGCTCGGGCCGGTCGTCGCGTCAGGTGGCGGCGATTTCTGAAAAGCTGGCCGACCGGCTGAAGCAGGAGTTCCGCATCAGCGCCAAGATGGAAGGCAAGGAAACCGGCGACTGGGTGCTGATCGACACCGGCGACGTGATCGTTCATGTCTTCCGCCCCGAAGTGCGCGATTTCTACCAGCTTGAAAAGATGTGGCTTCCGGCGGGCAGCCTGCCGCGTTCGGCCGCCTCCGGGGCCTGATGCGCGTCCATCTTTGCGCCGTGGGCCGGCTGCGGGCCGGGCCTGAGCGCGATCTGGTGAACGACTATCTGCAACGCTTCGACCGCACGGGCCGCGCGCTGGCGCTGGGGCCTGCGGCCGAGCATGAGGTGGAAGACCGCAAGAACGCCGGCATGGCCGCCGAGGCCGAGCTTCTGGCGCGGGCGGTGCCGGCGGGCGCGGTTCTGGTGGTGCTGGACGAACGCGGCAGGCTGATGTCCTCACCCGATTTCGCGGCACAGCTGGGACGCTGGCGGGACGACGGGCGGCAGGATGCGGCCTTCGTCATCGGCGGGGCGGACGGGATTGATCCGGCGCTGCGGGCAAGGGCCGATCTGGCGATCAGCTTTGGCGCGATGGTCTGGCCGCATATGCTGGTGCGGGTGATGCTGGCCGAGCAGCTGTACCGGGCCGCCGCTATACTGGCCGGAACGCCCTATCACCGCGCCTGACCGATGCCCTTCGCTTTTCCCGCCATCCGCGCTAGATGGGGGGCCAGAGGTGCCCCATGATCCACGATCCGCTGTTCATCCTGGCCGCCGTGGCCTGTCTTGCCGTTGTCGTCATCCTGATGATCGGCATCGGCGGCTTTGCCAAGGGTGGTGAGTTCAGCCGCAAGCATTCCAACCGCCTGATGCGCTACCGCATTGCGGCGCAGGCCGTGGCGGTGCTGCTGATCGTGGGATTTGCCTGGCTGCGCGCCCGGGGAGGCAACTGATGGTCGTTCTGTCAAAGATCTACACCCGCACCGGTGACAAGGGCGAAACCGCCCTGGGCAACGGCGCGCGGGTGCCGAAATTCGCCTCGCGGGTCTCGGCCTATGGCACGGTGGATGAAACCAACGCGACGGTGGGCCTGGCCCGCCAGCACGCGACGGGCGACATGGATGCGGCGCTGGCCCGCATCTCGAACGACCTTTTCGATCTGGGGGCCGATCTTTGCACCCCCGACATGGAGAAGGATGCCGAACTGCCCTACACCCCCCTGCGCATGATCGCGGGTCAGGTGGACCGGCTGGAGCGTGAGATCGACGTGATGAACGCCCGGCTGGAACCGCTGCGCAGTTTCATCCTGCCGGGGGGCAGCGCACTTGCGGCGCAATTGCACCTGTGCCGCACCGTCTGCCGCCGGGCTGAGCGTCTGGTGGTGGAACTTGCGGCGCAGGAATCGGTCAACCCCGAGGCGGTCAAATACCTCAACCGTCTGTCGGACTGGTTCTTCGTCGCGGGGCGGATTGCCAATGACGATGGCCGCGCAGACGTGCTTTGGGTGCCCGGACTGACGCGCGAGCCGTGAAAACGCGACGTCCCGGCGCATATTGCCGTCGCATTTGATCTGTTGCCGCGCGGCGTGACGGGCTAGGAAGGCGCGGGAGCTTGAGCGGCCTTCGGGCCAGGATAAGGAGATTTGCGCCGATGAAGGTCTTGGTGCCTGTGAAGCGTGTGATCGACTACAACGTGAAGGTTCGCGTGAAGGCGGACGGAAGCGGTGTCGATCTGGCGAACGTCAAGATGTCGATGAACCCTTTTGATGAGATCGCGGTCGAAGAAGCGATCCGTCTGAAAGAGAAGGGCGTGGCGACCGAGGTCGTCGTGGTCTCGGTGGGGGTGAAGCAGGCGCAAGAGACGCTGCGGACCGCGCTGGCGATGGGGGCGGACCGCGCCATCCTGATCGAGGCGGCGGCG
>JACZKR010000036.1 GCA_014859945.1 Paracoccaceae bacterium
GTCAAGGGTGGCGTGGGGCGGAAACGGTGATTTCGCGCGTTGCGGGGGCAGGGCCTGGGCGACTTGCCGCAAAGCCGGGCAGGGCGCGCACGGGGGCAAGGTTGCGTGGCCGTGGCGGGCCGTGTATCACCCGCCAGAAGAGCAACGGGCAGCTTTCAGGGGGCAATATGCGTCGGGTTGTTGTGACGGGTCTGGGAATGGTCACGCCGCTGGCCTGCGGAGTGGAAGCGACCTGGAGCCGCCTTCTGGCCGGGCAATCCGGCGCCGGGCCGATCACGCGGTTCGATCCGGCGAATGTCGTCACGCAATATGCCTGCGAGATTCCCTTTGGCGACGGCACCGACGGCACCTTCAACCCCGACGACTGGATGGAGCCGAAGGACCGCCGCAAGGTGGATGATTTCATCCTTTACGGCATGGCGGCGGCAACCCAGGCGGTGAAGGATGCCGGCTGGGAACCGCAGGATGAGGAAGGCCGCCTGCGCACCGGCGTGATGATCGGCTCGGGCATCGGCGGGCTGACCTCGATCGCCGAGACGGCGGTGCTGATCAGGGAAAAGGGGCCGAAGCGGGTTTCGCCCTTCTTCATCCCGGGCAGCCTGATCAACCTGATCTCGGGTCAGGTGTCGATCCGCTTCGGGTTCAAGGGGCCGAACCATGCGGTTGTCACTGCCTGTTCGACCGGGGCGCATGCCATCGGCGATGCGGCGCGGCTGATCATGCTGGGCGATGCCGATGTGATGGTGGCCGGCGGTGCCGAGGCGCCGATCAGCGAGATCGGGATTGCCGGGTTCAACGCCTGTAAGGCGCTGTCCACCAAGCGCGCCGATGAACCGCAGAAGGCCAGCCGGCCCTATGACGCCGACCGCGACGGCTTCGTGATGGGCGAAGGCGCCGGCGTGGTGGTGCTGGAGGAATACGAACACGCCAGGGCGCGCGGCGCGAAGATCTATGCCGAGGTTCTGGGCTATGGCCTCTCTGGCGATGCCTATCACATCACCGCGCCATCCGAGGATGGCGACGGCGGCTATCGCAGCATGGCGGCGGCGCTGAAGCGGGCGGGGCTGGAGCCGAAGGATGTGGATTACATCAACGCCCACGGCACCTCGACCATGGCCGACACCATCGAACTGGGCGCGGTTGAGCGGCTGATGGGCGATGCGGCGGCGGGGGCCACGATGTCTTCGACCAAGTCGAGCATCGGGCATCTGCTGGGCGCGGCCGGGGCGGTTGAGGCGATTTTCTGCGTGTTGGCGATCCGCGATCAGGTGGCGCCGCCGACGATCAACCTGGACAACCCGGCGGTGCAGCCGAAGCTGGACCTGGCGCCGAACAAGGCAGTGAAGCGCAAGATTGACGTGGCGCTGTCGAACAGTTTCGGGTTCGGCGGCACCAATGCCAGCCTTGTGCTGGGCAAGGTGCGCTGAGGATGTGGCGGGCCATCGCCTCGAATGCGCTGACGCTGTTCATCGTTCTTCTGGTGGTCGCCGCGGGCATTCTGGCCTGGGGGCGGCAGGCCTATGTGCAGCCGGGGCCTCTGGCCGATGCGATCTGCTTCCGGGTGGAGCGGGGGGCAAGCCTGAGCCAGGTCAGCCGCGCGCTGGAGGAACAGGGCGCGGTCAGCGATGCGCGGATTTTCCGCATCGGGGCGGATTATTCCGACAAGGCGGGCAGCCTGAAGTTCGGCAGTTACCTGATCGCCCCCGGCGCCTCGATGGCCGAGGTGGTGGCGGCGCTGACGGCGGGCGGGCAATCGACCTGCGGGCGCGAGGTGAACTACCGGATCGGCGTGGCGACGGCCGAGGTGCTGCTGCGCGAGCTTGATCCGGCGACGAACCGCTATGTCGAGGTGGTGAAATTCGCCCCCGCGACCGATCCGGTTCCGGCGGCTTATGTCGATGCCGCCGCTGCGCCCGACCTGCGCTGGCGGATCACCGTGGCCGAGGGCGTGACCTCATGGCAGGTGGTCGATGCGCTGAAGCGGGCGGACTTCATGGCGGGCGAGGTGGCGGAACTGCCGCCCGAGGGCTCGCTGTCGCCCGACAGCTATGAGGTCGAAAAGGGCGCCGACCGTGCGGCGCTGATCGCCGAGATGACGGCCCGGCAGACCGCCATTCTGGACGAATTGTGGACGGCGCGGGCCGAGGGCCTGCCCTATACCACCAAGGAAGAGGCGCTGATCATGGCCTCGATCGTCGAGAAGGAAACCGGGGTGCCCGAAGAACGCGGCCGGGTGGCCAGCGTCTTCATCAACCGCCTGGAGCGCGGGATGCGGCTGCAGACCGACCCCACGGTGATCTATGGCATCACCAAGGGCGAGGGCGTGCTGGGCCGGGGCCTGCGGCAAAGCGAGTTGCGGCGGGAAACCCCCTGGAACACCTATGTGATTGACGGTCTGCCGCCGACGCCGATCGCCAACCCCGGCAAGCTGTCGATCGCGGCGGCGCTGAACCCCGAGACGACGAACGACCTGTATTTCGTGGCCGACGGTTCGGGCGGCCATGCCTTTGCCGAAACGCTGGAGGCGCATAACGAAAACGTTGCCAAATGGCGGGCCATCGAGGCGCAGCGCGGGCAGGATGGCGTGACCGGCGTTCAGGGCGAGTGACCCGGCGGCAGGCGGCACAGGGCAGGATTTCCATTCCTTGACCGGGGGGGCGCCACGGGGCTAGCCTGCGGGTATTGGCTTGATGGGGATTGGACCCAGGTGTTTCCGGCGGCACGCCTTACCGATATGCATACCTGCCCGATGTGCATGGGGGCGCCGCTTCCCATCACCGGGATCGGTGCGCCGACGGTGCTGATCGGTGGCCTGCCCGCGGCCCGCCAGACGGATTTCTGCGCCTGTATCGCGCCGGTGCCGGTGCCGGTGGACCCGATCATCCTGGGCTCACCTGTGGTGATCATCAGCGGTCTGCCGGCGGCCTACATGACCGCGCCGACGGCGAAGGGCGGAGTGATCCTGCCGCCCTGCTGCCCGACGGTGCTGATCGGGCTGACGCCCAAGCCGGTGCCGGTGATTCCGGGCGCGCCGGCCATGCCGTCTTCTATCCAGAAACCCACGGCCGACGATCCGGCGGAACTGGAGCTGATTGCGCGCAGCGCGACGCCGGCAACCTATACGCCCGGAAGCACGTCTTTCTCTTCCGGGTCGGGCAATCCGATCTGCGCGACGCTGGCGGTGGAAGCCAAGGAGATTCAGGACGCGCGCAACGATGCGCTTCTGGCCAGCGCGGTTTACGGCGACCCGCAGGCGCCCCTGCCGCCCAACACCCGCCGCGCGACGCAGGCCGATCTTGAGGCGCTGGGGCTGCATGACGGCACCCATGACATGACCAAGATCAAGGACAGCAACTTCCGCAGCGAGGTCTTTGTCCAGAACGATCCGATCACCGGCGAAGAGACCTATGTCGTGGCCTTCAAGGGCACCACGATGACCTCGCTGGAAGACTGGGGATCGAATTTCAGCCAGGGTATCGGCATGCAGAATGCCTATTACGATCAGGCGATGGAAATCGGGCGCACCTCGGCCGAGATGCAGCCGGGCAAGGTGCGCTTTGTCGGCCATTCGCTGGGCGGGGGGCTGGCTTCATCCGCGGCGGCGATGAGCGGGGCGCCGGCGCAGACCTTCAACGCCGCGGGTCTGCACCCCGACACCATGGCGCGCAAGGGCGGCGGCATGAACACCGACAAGACCAAGGCGTGGTTTGTCGAGGGCGATATCCTGAGCACGGTGCAGGACAACCTGCCCCTGAAAGAGGCTGCCGGCATGCGCAAGCCGCTGAAACCGCCGCCCCAGCCGCCGACGCTGACCAGCCGCATCGCGCAGGGCGTGGGGGCGGTGCTGGGCACGATGTTCGGCGGGCCTCTGGGC